>JAFDDS010000106.1 GCA_019310745.1 Deltaproteobacteria bacterium
TGATTGCTTGAATATTAATTTGATAATAAAAGCTCAAGATATAGTGGTAGCCTGAGCGAAGTGGATACCCCTACTTGGTAAATCAGAAGGATAGAATAAGGGTCATTTTTATGGATTATAGTAAATTAAGTAAAAAGTCAGCTTATATACGGACATTAATTTTACATACCATTGTTTCCTCTAAAAAGGGACACATAGGTGGCGCTTTTTCTTGTACCGACATTTTAGTCACTCTTTACCACGGGAACATTTTACGTTTTGATTCAAACAATCCCGACTGGGACGAACGTGATAGATTCATACTAAGCAAAGGGCATTCAGGGATTGCTCTGTTTGCTATACTTGGCGATTTAGGTTTCTTTAATATTGATGAATTGAAAACCTACTGTCAAGATGGCAGTAGATTAGGCGGACATCCTGACCGACGTATTCCTGGTATTGAGGCTGACACAGGTTCACTTGGCCATGGTCTTGGTATAGGTGCCGGAATGGCCTTAAGAGCTAAAATGGATATGAAGGATTACCTGACTGTTGTTTTACTTGGCGATGGTGAGTGTTATGAAGGGTCGGTTTGGGAGGCTTTTCTTTTTGCAAGCCATCACAACCTAAATAATTTCATTGCTGTTATTGATAAGAATAGGCAGTGTGTGCTGGATTATACAGAAGATTGTGTTCGATTGGAACCTTTGGACAAAAAACTGCAATCTTTTGGTTGGGATACTCTGATGGTGGGTGGTCATTCACACAAAGACTTATTTGAGACATTTTCTGTTATTCGAAAAAGGGTATCAGAAAAGCCGCTTGCCATAATTGCTAATACAATCAAAGGTAAAGGTGTTTCATATATGGAAGGACAAATTAAATGGCACCACGGAATACCTAGTGATGAAGAATATCAAATTGCCATTAAAGAATTGTCTTCAATATAATGAAAGGACTGAAGTTGTGGTAGAGAAACAGAATACGATTATCGATATACGTGATGCATTTTTTGATACCCTTTATGATATTGCTCAAAAAAATCGGAATGTTGTTTTTTTGACGGCTGATATGGGGGCATGGAGCTTGAATCGTTTCAGAGAAGATATGCCTGGTCAATTCATAAATATGGGTATCGCTGAACAAAACATGGTCAGTGTTGCTGCAGGATTGGCTCTCGGAGGAAAAAAAGTATTTATTTATTCCATCGTTCCTTTTGTTACAGAGCGTTGCTTTGAGCAGATAAAAATCGATATTTGCACAATGGAATTGCCTGTAACAATTATTGGTACCGGCCCAGGGCTGACTTATGCGTCAGATGGACCAACCCATCATGCTATAGAAGATGTTTCTGTAATGCGGGCTTTGCCTGGAATGACAATCTTCAGTCCTTGTGATCAATTTTCGGCCAAGGCTGCTGCACAACTTTCTTATAAAAGTGATGATCCAGTATATGTAAGAATCGATAAAGGCAAACAATCAATTAGATATAATAAAAACACTGATTTTGCCCAGGGCGCAACTTCTTTGCTTGCGGGGGCGGATATCCTCTTAATTTCTACAGGGATCATGACGCACAGAGCTATGGAGTGGGCGGATAAGCTGAAAGAGCGTGGAATCCAACCAGGCGTGATTGATCTGTTTCGTATCAAGCCACTCAGCGAAGATTTACTTGAAGCTGAGATCAGAAAATACAAGGCAATCATCACTCTGGAAGAACACACTCTTATCGGCGGAATTGGCAGCGCCATAAGCGAGTTAATGCATGGTAAAGGTATTATCCTGCCTCTCAAACGTGTCGGTATTCCTGATCAATATTGCAACAAATACGGCAGTCGCGAGTGGATGCAGCAATATTTAGGTATAGATTCACTTGATAAAATTGGAAAAATATTCATCTCAACAATTAACGATGGTTACGAGATAAAATCTGAGGATTTTCCACTTGCATTGAACTGTAACGATTTTGCCGAAATTTTTGGTGTTCCGGAAAAGGAATTACCTGCGGGGTGCAGACAAGTAATTTTAGATACTGATTTTCGATTTCGAATTGCGGTTGGAGCAGAAAGAGAGAAGTGCTTCCTGCGTGCTCATAAAACACTATATAACGATCTTAAAGTTTCAGGGGAACATCGCAAACAAGACTGGGAAAAGGGCTGGCGAGAAAATTTAAATGAATATGTCCAGAACGACTTTGACAGCAATAGTCTTATCCCGAAGTTTGTCAGACAAAAAGAATATATAAGGTTCCAAGGAAATTATATTTCCCCGGCGAATCCAAATTTTGAAACTGCTTTCGTGACGGTTTTGCGTAATTTTTTATTTGAAAAATATTTTAAGACATTTAATGACATATGCGAATTCGGATGCGGTACAGGTCATAACCTAATACATCTTGCAAAACTTTGGCCGGAAAAGAAGTTGTATGGTCTGGATTGGGCCGAAAGTGCCTGTGAGTTGATAGATACAATTGCCCAAAACAAACAACTTAATTTGCAATCTACAAAATTTGATATGTTTTACCCCGAATGGGATAAAACACTGGGGCCTATGACTGCAGTTTTTACGGTTGGGGCGATGGAACAATTAGGAACAAGATTTAGTAATTTTGCCGACTTTTTAGTCAGTAAGGAGATTGGTATTTGTGTAAATGTAGAAACAATTTATGAAATGTATGACCAAGATTGTCTTTTTGATTTTGTCGCGGCAAAATACTTAGAAAAACGCAATTATTTACAAGGTTTTTATGGATACCTAAAAAAACTGGAGTCTAAAAATAAAGTAAGAATTCTTGACGTCAGAAGAACGTTTGGCTCCTTCTACCATGATGGATATTCATATATTGTATGGCAACCAGTTATAGAAAAATAGAAAATGATTAATAATGGAACCTTATAATAATAAAAAAGTATTTGTGGCTGGCGGAACTGGTACAATTGGCATTCCTCTTGTGGAGCTCCTGCAAGAGAGATGTGCTGATATTACGGTAGCATCAATGGACTCTCCTGCTTATGCAAAAAAAGTCTTAGGAAAAGATATCAGGTTTATCCAAAAGGATCTTACCGAGTTTTCAAACTGCCTCGAGTTGACTATGTCACAGGATTTTGTTTTCAATCTTGTCGGGATTAAAGGTTCCGTTGGCATTGGTCAGACAAAAGTGGCCAGTTATTTTTATTCAATGATCCTATTTCAAACGCATTTAATGGAAGCTGCGTTTCGTAACGATGTAGACAAATATCTGTTTGTCAGCAGTATTTGCGGCTATCCCCAAATGAGCGCTGCTAAAAAAGAATCGGACATGTGGAACGGAATGCCGTTACAAAATGACAGAATTCCCGGCCTGGCAAAACGTGTAGGAGAAATTCAGGCGGAGACTTATCTGATCGAGCATGGATGGTCTGGAGTAAAAGTTGTTAGACCTTCAAATGTTTTCGGCCCATTTGATGATTTCAATCCAGAAACAGCTCAGGTAATTCCTGCATTAATCGCAAGAATGTGTGGAGGTGAAAATCCTGTAAAAGTATGGGGGGATGGAAGTTCAGTGCGGGACTTTATATTTTCGGAAGAGTGTGCGCACTGGATGATGGAAGCGTTGGTAAAAGCTCCTTCCAGTGATCCGGTGAATATAGGATGTGGTAAACCCATTACTATTAAAGATGTTGCGGAGACCATCGCAAGGAATGTACCAAAGTCTCCCGAGATAAAATGGGATAGTACAAAACCGACCGGAGATCCGGTTCGAATACTTGATATGACAAAAGCACGACAATGTATGAATTTTGAGCAAAAGATTTCTTTTGAGGAAGGAATTCAGAAAACGGTGGAATGGTATTTAAAAAACAGCGAGTTGGTAACAGACAAAGGAGATAGATATTATGGGAAGTAATGAACGTAAATTCCTTCCGGCCTTTGCTGAATTGATTGATCGCTTGACAGTTGACCAGATAAAAGAGGTTTTGCTACCAGAGATAAAAATAACAGTAGCTGATGAGATGGAAAAACTATGCCACGACGTTGATTTGCTGATTGAAGAACGAGAGCTTAAGCTTTCCTCTCGAATTATTCGCATCATTATTGCCTTGTCTCAGTTGAATCTCCACATCTGGCGACTGAAGGATCAAATGCAGGAGGGCACCGTGCATTATAATGAGCAACTTAAGAAGGCTCATCAACTAAACGGTATTCGCAATCAGTTGAAAAACATTCTACTTCAGGAAGCAAAAGATAAGGAAAAGTCGTCTCAACGAACCAATTTTAATACAGATGGTTTGGAAGGCTGGAATATAAGTATTAAATAAAGCTAGAGATTCTGGAAATGAATGTCCTGGAAGACCACGTACACTTAGTCTTATCAATTCTACCGAAACTTGTAGTGTCCGAGATAATCGGATTTTTGGAGCGCAAATGCTCTATCAAGATTTTCGATAAGCACCTGAAACTCAAGAAACGGTACCGGGATAGGCACTTTTGGGGCAAGAGATACTGTGTGAATAGAGTAGGCATCGATGAGGAAAAGTTTCGGGAATATTTAAAATGGCAATTGGAAGAAGATAAACACATGGAACGACTCGAACTTTGGCAGTAAATCTTACCCTTTTAGGGGTGGTTGTTAAATAGTATCCTGCTATGCGTTATACAAAACTCGGAAACACTAATGTTGAAATTCCGGTCGTCGGGCAAGGCACTACAGGTGCCGGTAGTAAAGCCATAGCGACTCCAGAGAGCATCAAAAAACGTATTGATGTTTTACGGTACGGAATTGATTTGGGCATGAATCTTCTGGACACGGCCGATAGCTACGAGGACGAACATACTGAGGAAATTGTTGGACAGATCGTTCATGGAATACGAGACAAGGTGTTTGTGTGCACAAAATTTGAACCGAAAAACAACTCTTATAATGGAATCATTCAATCAATTGAAGAGAGCCTGAAAAGGCTGAAGACTGATTATATCGACCTATATCAGGTTCACTGGCCAAATCCTTCAATCCCCATTTACGAAACTATGTCGGCCTTGACAAGACTTGTAGAACAAGGAAAAATTCGATTTATAGGGGTATGTAACTTCTCCCCAGAGGAAATCTCCGAAGCGGATAAGTGCTTGGATAATGATTCCATCGTGTCGGTACAGGCAGAACTTAATATGTATAACAGAATTATTGAAAAGAGTTTGATCCCGTATTGCGTTGAATACAAAAAAACCATCTTAGCGTATAGCATATTCAACCAGGGACAGTTTTTGGGAAATGAACAAATTCAATTTATTTCCCAATTGGCGGAAAAATATGGTGTCTCCGATCATCAGATTATCCTCAATTGGGTTCTTTCCAAACCCCCCATTATTGCTGTATTGCGATCAATGAGCTTCCGCAATACGCTATCCAATGCAAAGGCGATCGAATTCGAGTTGGGACCGGAGGATATCAACCGCCTTGATTCACTTTTTATAAAGGAACCAGTCTTAATTGACACTTCTGAGATCAAAATTATTGATTATGACGTAGACGATAGCCATCCTGTTTATACAACATTGGAAGGAGCTTTGCAAAATCCAATGGGCATGAAACCCAGCCCCGCAGATCTGGCCACGGATGTGGTAAAAGGTAAACTGTTGAAACCCATTGAGCTGATTCCCGCTAAAAATTCAAGTGATGTCAAATATTTTTTGCTCCATGGAAGAATCCGATTCTGGGCTTGGATCATAGCATTTGAAGGTAAGAAGCCTATCCCTGCATACATATTGGACCGTTAAGGAAAAAGGTGGATTTATGCGATATAAAACGCTTGGTGATACCACAGAGTCGATTCCAGTTATTGGGCAAGGAACCATGGGCATCGGCGGTTATCTTGAATCCGGCGTAAATGGCGATCAGAAATGCATCGACGCCATCAGGTTTGGCATCGATTTGGGGATGATGTTTATTGACACCGCTGAAAATTATGGCAAGGGACATTCTGAGGAAGTGATCGGGCATGCTATTAAGAGTATTCGTGAAAAAGTTTTTATCGCAACCAAGGTGGCCCCGGAGCATCTTGTCTATGATGAAGTCATCCGTGCATGCGAAAGAAGTTTGAGGCGCTTATCTACGGATTACATTGACCTTTATCAGATTCACTGGCCAAATCCAGCAATCTCGATCGAAGAAACCATGGAGGCAATGAAATACCTTAAAGAGCAAGGGAAAATCAGGTTTATTGGTGTTAGTAATTTTTCATTACAACAAATTCGAGAATCTATAGAGATATTCGGAAAAGAAGGACATATTTCTGTGCAGTCCGAATACAACCTGTTTGACCGAAGCATTGAACACGACATCCTCCCCTTTTGCGAGAAAAATGACCTTCTTACAATAGCATATAGTCCATTAGACCAGGGGTATATCGCGCAAGACAACTCACGCATTGAAATATTGGAAAGCATAGCTCAGAAATATGACAGGACTCGCGCGCAAATTGTTTTAAACTGGCTTGTCAGCCATCCTAATATGATTGCGATTCCTAAGGCAGTTAATGCAGAACACATCAGGCAAAATGCTGCCGCAGCCGATTTTGATATTGATCATGCAGATATTCATATAATTGATCGAACTTTTCAGTGCAAACCTATTTATGTGCCTACAGAGAGAATTAAGGTAGTTGTTGATGGGCAGGGCAACAGAAAAGTGTATCAGACCATCGAAGATGCCCTCAAAAATCCTTTAGGTTTTACTCCGAGTCCTTCTGTTCTTGCTGAGGACATTCGCAAAAAAAACGATGTGATTAAGCCCGTGCGCGTCAGGAAGTCCTCGGATCAGACGGGGCGGTACGACTACGATTTGGTGGAGGGCAGAATCCGCTATTGGGCATGGCATATTGCACATGATGGGAAAAGATCGATTCCCGTTTTAGTGCGGCCATAGATCTGGAACATATGCGCATCAACTAACAGGAGAACAGATATGAAAAACTCGGGATACGGCAACATTACCTATGAACATAATGATGAAAAAACGGTGCGGCGTGAATTTTTGCGGCTTTTCAAAAGCTGTCCAATCCCGGATGACGAACTTCTTTCCAACCTTGGTCTGTTTCTGAATTCAAAAAACCTGGCACGCATTCTTTTTATGCAACATCTTTACACACAGATTGCTGATATGCCGGGGATCATCATTGAATTTGGCACACGTTGGGGGCAAAACCTGTCCCTTTTTTCTGCAATGCGCGGTATATATGATACGTTTCATCGCCATCGCAAGATCGTTGGGTTCGATACCTTTGAGGGATTTCCCTCCATTCACGAAAAAGATGGTACGTCCAACCTCATGAAAGAGGGCACGCTTTCCGTATCGAAGGATTATGCAGAATACCTGAGAAACATCATCGATTGCCAGGAGAAAGACAATCCGCTTTCCCATATTAAAAAACATGAAGTAATCCAAGGGGATGCTGTGATTGAATTCGAAAAGTATCTTAAGGATCATCCTGAAACAATTGTCGCCTTAGCTTACTTTGACTTTGATATTTATGAACCCACTAAGAAGTGTCTGGAGCTTATAAAACCTCATTTAACAAAGGGAAGCGTACTGGGCTTCGATGAGCTGAATGACCCGGACTCCCCCGGCGAAACGGTTGCGCTGGCTGAGGTTTTTGGTTTGAATAATGTCAGACTACGGCGTTTCCGATATACATCGCGGGTTTCCTATTTTGTGATAGAATAATAATTCGATTTTGAACCACAGGAGTAGCTATTAATGATCAAAGAAGAAGTTTTAAAGCACTTTGAGAATAAAAACGCTCTTGTCACCGGAGGCACTGGTCTCATCGGCAGAGATGTGGTCAAGATGCTCTGTGATGCTGGCGCGTGCGTTAAGATCATATCTCTTGACAAAGTGAATGTTGAAAAAAGAGCCGACCATATCTATGGCGATTTGACCGATTTCGGTCTG
>JAFDDS010000107.1 GCA_019310745.1 Deltaproteobacteria bacterium
ATGAGGGCAATTGTCAGGAGCGGTATTATTGCCAGAAAGTAAAGAATAACACGGATCGAAAAAATATCCGCAAGCTTTCCTGTCAGAGGAGTCATCATTCCTCCAAATCCAAATGCCAGCCCCATCATTAGGCTTGACACCATTGATTTTCCCCGTGGAGCCAATTCCTGTGCCATTGCTACTCCTAGCGGCATGGTAGCCATAGAAAAAAATCCTGCCAAAAAAGAGCTCACATATACCCAGTTACCAGGAAGATAGAGAAGCAGGAACAGGCTGGGTGTTGCCAAGCCATGGGTATAATAAAAAATGGGTTTATATCCAATTCTATCCGATAGATGACCGGCAAGAAGCCCGCTTATTGCTCCAGCCACGGTAAAGATAGACACTATTGCTCCGATAGAAATGAGGGAATATCCTTCCTGTGCGTAAAGTACTGGTATAAAGCTCCTGAAAGACACATCAACAAAGGCTCGTAAAACCATTACAACCCAAAGCAGGATAATAGATTTCCATACTTCTCCCAATACTTCTTTGATTGAATGGAGAAAGCCCAGATCTTTGAGTCCCTCACCCTGGGGTGAGGGCACGATCCTAAACAGAAGGATCATCACTACCAGGCCAAAGATCATTGTGAATGGTGATATTTTTAGGCCGTAAGAACCCACTAGGTAGGTGATGAATAGCGGACCCACTCCAAAGGCAAATGTTCCACCCATATTGAAAATTGACATGGAAAATCCAAAATTCCGACCCGAGTAAGCAGAAATCATACCGGCAACCGAAGGATGAAACATGGATGAACCAATGGACCCTATGGATATAACAAGAAGCAGCACCAGAAAACAGGGCGCTATTCCCACGAGAGGTATAAAGACTATGGCCAGAAGCGGACCACCAAGCACAAAGAAACGCGTTCGGTAGCGGTCGGCAAGGTATCCCACGGAAGGTTGAACAATAAAAGAGAGAAAACGGTTTATTCCTACGATGAGACCGACCTGTGCTAATGTGAGGGAATATTTTTCGACAAACACAGGAAGGAGAGGATTGATAAAAGAAGAATAAAAGTCACCAATAAAATGAATGAGGGTCAATCCAAAGATCACCTTTATATCAATAGTTTTTTGATCTTCCATTTTAGCAACCAATAAAAAACCACCCTCTGGTGGATTTTTTCTTTCAATTTTAGTAGACTAATTTTGATGTTTTCGTAAAAAATCGTTTTACTCGCTCATGATGCCCATTTTGGGATTCATGAAATGCTTCGCTAATCGCCAAAAACTCGGCCTAAAGGTCTCACACAGTTTGGAATTTATAACGCTCAGCATTTTATGAATCTTTTTCAAAAAGTGGCCAAAATCGCTCGCAAAAGATTTTTTCCGAGTTAGTCAATTTTGGAATAGCGTCGCTTTCCCGGCGGCGAGGCCTTTATCAATAACAGAGCCGCAGCTTTAGCTTTAGGGTATGTTTAGGTCATGCCAGGGCCCTGGTAATTATCTCTGCCACATCCAAAACCTCTAATTTATCCTCCAGTTCTTCTAGTTTAACAGCATCGTCCAGCATTTTGGCGCATTGTGGGCAGGCAACAGCTATAATCTGCGCACCAGTATCAAGCGCTTGTCTGACCCTTATTCGATTGGGGCTGTCATTTCCCCCGCCCAAGATATCAGTAAAGAAATTTCCTCCGCCTCCACCACAGCAGAAGGCATTTTCCCTGTTTTGATCCATCTCAATCAGCTCGATTCCTGGAATGGATTCCAGGATTGTTCTTGGGGCCTCATATTCCTCATTATGTCTTCCTAGATAACAAGGGTCGTGATAGGTTATTGTGGCCTTATATTCTTTTAATGGTATCTTTTTGGACTGGATCAAGGGGGCAAGTATTTGGGTATAATGATATATTTCAATTTTTCCCTCAAGGCCTGGATAATCTTTTTTAAATGCATTAAAGGCATGGGGATCGAGGGTGATAATCTTTTTTATCCCGAGCTCATTAAATAAAGCGATATTCTGCTCTGAGAGAGACTGAAATAAACCCATCTCACCAAGAGTTCTCACCTCATTTCCGTCACAAATTTCTCTATTACCAAGGATTCCTATAGATACACCAGCTTGAATGAGAATATTTCCCACTTCCCTGGCAATTTTTTTAGCCCTTTCATCATATGAGCCGACACAGCCAATATAGAAGAGATAGTCTTGATTATCATATAATTGAATAGCTGTTCCATCTGCCCATTTTCCCCTCTCCTCAGCTGGTTCTTTATAGGGATTACCGCTAATGTTGATGTTTTTCAGATAATCTCTTACAGGAGGTGGTATAATGCCTTTATTTACCATTTCTTCCCTTGCCGCAATAAAGATATTGACCAGATCATCACTAAATGTAAATACGCAGTGTTCAACACAGTTGGCACATGTGGCACAGGAGAAAAGTATTTCCTGAAGGTGATCGCTGTTTTTTATCTCATCATTGAGCCAAGCACGTATCAGCCACATCCTGCCACCAGGGGCATATGATTCAAAGAAAAACTTCCGGTATGATGGGCAGTTGAAATCATTATAATCACTTGTAAATTTGCAATAACCGCACCTAAAACACCTATGAACGATGTCTTCATATTTCATCTAATTCACCTCCCAGTTTCCAGGATTCATAATTCCCTGTGGGTCTAAGTTATTTTTTATCATCTTCATAAGATTACGGGTGTTTGGATCCATTCGTTCTATAGCCATATTCTGCTCAACTACAGTTGGCTTCCAGTAAACCCCACCAACTTTTAGGACATAATCACTAATTTCTTGAAGGGCATTTCTTGTTCGATCCATCATGTCGGAATCTGCCCTGTTAAAGGTAAAGGCAAAGCCAAACATCATGCTGTGACCCCTGCCTATTATCCTAACCATACCTGAGTATGCAAGATTATATTTACGAGAAAGCTCAACCAGTTTTCGTGAACACTCTGGATATCTTTCTACCAGGATAATAGGGCCGGAATATTCAAATCCGCCACCCCTTTTTACGTCCGCCAGTCTGCTGGCACTTGTCTGGGGCATTTCCAGAAGTGTTGGCTTCATTGGCGGAGGAACTGACATAAAACCCCCATCTTTACTCTTGATAAATCGCTCCAGTGACTTCCAGATCATTTTTCTCTTAAACTCTATCTCCTCGTCTGTATCTCCGGTTATATAGTAGCTCACATGGTGGTTATCTTTAAACATCATTGGCAATGGTTGGGTAAAAATAAGGACATCTTCCGCCATTTCAGTATGAGTAATTTCAAATATCATATCCGGAACAATATTTTCATTATCTGTGATAAATATGTCTACATCTCTCATCTTCTTTTTGGGATAAAGCCTCAGTGCCAGTTTAGTGATAATGCCAGTTGCCCCAAACCAACCCAGAAATAGTCCGGACAAATCCGGAAGTGGTGCTCCTTTTGAAAACCAATCTGAAGACATGGAAGGTGAACCAATAAGGCAGATCTCTCCGGATGGCAGCACAACCTCCATGCCGCTCACCATATCGGAATTAAAACCATATTGTTGCGCAAGCCTTCCCTGCCCGTGTATCATTACATTTGCTGCTATTGTCGCTGATGGCGGCGCATCAGGAAGACTGTGCCTTAGCCTGGGATAATTTTTCTCTAAGTATGATTTTAAAAATCCCTGCGGAGTACCACCTTCAATGATAGCGTATCGTGCCTTTTCATTCACCTCAAGTATCTTGTTCATCCTTTTCATATCAATCACTATTCCCCCTTTAAGGGGAATAACAAGCCCTGTTAAGCCAAGACCGGCGCCCATAGGTACAATAGGCATTTTTTCTTTATTCGCAAGCCTGACTATCCCTTGAATTTCCTCTGCTGTTTTTGGCAGAACCACATAGTCTGGTTTATGGTCTGGCATGAGACCTGGGTCCCGTGCATAGAAATAGGCCTCTTCTTTCTTATCGGAGACGTAGTTTTCCCCCACTATCGTGGCAAGTATGTGGCCAATATCACTCATAATATTATACCTCCACTTCCGGGTTTTCGCCTATAGCCATTCTGCATAGGTCAATTATGTGGATTGGCTTTATGCCTCTTTTGGCGACTTTTGTTGCTAAGGCATTTTGACATGCCGGGCAATTAAAAAAACAGTATTCAGCGCGACTATCATCCATATCATCCATATTCCGCTTCTGCACATCATGGCGCAGGTCATAACCAGAAAGCATACCAAACATATCTCCACAGCAAAGGGCATTTTCGTTTTGATATTTCCTGTCAACAA
>JAFDDS010000108.1 GCA_019310745.1 Deltaproteobacteria bacterium
GGAAAGGGACGAGAATGGAATCCTGCAGAAAAGCTTGCGATTGAGATTACTGCCCCCTTTCAAAAAATTTTTATCGGAACAATATCTGCAGCAAGGGATATATGGAAGGATTATTTTTTCTTAGTCGAGACACGTCAAGAGAACTTGCGCCTTAACAAAAGGATAAACATCCTCGAGATAGAAAACAGCAGGTATCAAGAGCTATTGTTGACTAACCAGCGCCTGCAGCAATTTCTAAAATTCCAAGAAAACACCAAAGAGACTTTTTTGCCAGCGAGGGTGATCGGGTGGAATTCAAGCGCATTGTTTAAATCCATAATTATTGGGAGAGGGGCAAAAGACGGGCTTAAGATAAACATGCCGGTGGTTAATTCAAAAGGAGTTGTGGGAAGGACAGTTTCTGTCTCTCCTAATTACGCACAGGTATTATTGGTTACAGATCAAAACAGTGTTGTTGATGGATTGGTTCAGAGGTCAAGATGCAGAGGCATGCTTAAAGGAAGAGGATTGAGTGAATGCTCCTTTGATTACGTAATAAAGGCATGTGATATAGAAGCAGGTGACGCGATTGTAACCTCAGGATTGGGGAGAGCATTTCCCAAGGGTCTTTACTTGGGTACAGTGAAAAAAATAGATGATTCTCCTTATAAGCTGTTTAAGGATGTCATGGTAGTATCAACTGTAGATTTCTCAAAACTGGAAGAGGTTCTCGTAATTTTGAGATCGGGTTTTATACCAGGAGCCCAAATGAATGATTGACGACTTAAGGAGCGGATCCTTTTTAGAAAAAAACTTTAAATTCCGTTCGATAGAGAATCGGGAATCTAAAATTCACGACCCTGAGCACGTCGATTCATTAGTTCGATGACACACGTATTTTCTCCATTCGGCCCGAGCTCATGGTTGAGGGCAGAACTTAGTGTTGCGTAAGCAACATTGCTAAAACAAGCTGTCAAGTACGGCACCGTATTTGCGGATTGAAGGACCACGGTATTGGATTGAATATTAGTAAATTTTTAAAGTTATGGAAAGAGGACAGGATATTTTTTTATCCTTTAATCTGGTTGACATGTGGTTTTTTTGTAATTTTAAAGGGAAGCATTAACCATTTTTTAAGGATCGAATGGTTAGATCTTGATATCATCCCTATCTTCCTAATATATCTTGTCGCAAGAGATCAAGATTATAAGGCTAGTTGCCTTGCTTTTTTCATGGGAATATTGACAGATATATTTTCTCCATGTCAGCTTGGTTTATTTGCTTTTACCTATTCTGCTATTCTTCTTGGAGTTAATCATTGTCGACGATTTTTAGATCTCAACAATAT
This sequence comes from Deltaproteobacteria bacterium, assembly GCA_019310745.1. The sequence goes on from JAFDDS010000108.1 coordinate 1,328, forward strand.
CAAGACTTCGATGTTATTGGTGGTCTTTTTTCTTTTGGCTAAGTGGTCGTTTCTCCTGATTATAGTGAGGTTTTTCCCTATAAGGCAATTTATCGCCTTGACTCCTTTTATTTTAGTATCCGTTTCTATTGTAATAACGAGCCTGATTACCCCGCTTTTATTTTATTTCCTAGATCTGCTAAGAGGAAAAGAGAGCCAAGATAGCGCCCAAAAAGGATCTCTGGCCTATTTATAGCTATTTTTGAGGGATAATTTATGATATGGCGTTCCAAAATTAATCCTATAGAAGCTGAAATATATCAGGAAAGACTAAAAAAGCTGACTCTCTTTGTCGTCATTATGGTGGGCGTTTTGTTTGTACGGTTATGGTTTTTACAAATCATTAGCGGGGCCCAATATAGGAAAACATCAGAGAGCAACAGAATAGATTTGAGAGATATTTTACCTGTGAGAGGGATGATCTTTGACAGAAACGGTGAGCTTCTGGTCGACAACAGAGCATCCTTTGCCTTGGGAGTGATCCCAGAGGATGTTAAAAACCTTGATGGGCTAATAGATGATATAGGCAGATTGATAGAGATCGATTGCCTGTCTGCTAAAAAAAAGATAAATGAGGGCTTACGGCAGAACCCATTTAATTCTGTTTGTATAAAAAAGGGCCTCACGAGAGATGAGTTAGCCAGAATAGAAACTAATGTTTTGCACATGCCAGGTGTAATTATCGAGGTAAAGCCAAAAAGGCACTATATATATGGTCCTCTTGCTGCCCATCTCATCGGCTACCTTGGGGAAATTGAAAAAGAACAGCTTAATAAGGAGGCATATAAAGAGAATAAGGGTGGGGATTTTGTGGGAAAATTTGGTGTAGAAAAAAAATGGCAAAGATATTTGAATGGTATTAGGGGAGGACAACAGGTTGAGGTAGATGCATCTGGCAGAAGATTACGGGTGCTATACCAAAAGGCGGCAGAGCCAGGCTTTAATACATATCTCACAATAGACAAAGATCTTCAAATGCTGGCAGAGCGTTCCCTCAAGAATGGAGTGGGCGCTATTGTTGCCATGAATCCAATGAGTGGAGAGGTATTAACTATGGCAAGTAGCCCGAGCTTTAACCCTAATGACTTTGCCAAAGGGATGGACGAGAAGGGATGGAAACAATTGATTTCTAATCTTCGCTTTCCACTGCAAAACAGGGTAATCTCAGGGCAGTATCCACCAGGCTCCCTTTTCAAGATAGTTGTAGCCATAGCGGGATTAGAAGAAGGAGTTATTGATCCAGATGAAAAAATTTTTTGTGGAGGAAGCTATAGCTTTAGAGGAAGGCTATATCGTGATTGGAAAAAGGGAGGACATGGCTATATTAATTTACACAGGGCATTAGTAGAATCATGCGATGTCTACTTTTATACAATGGGTCAGAAGATAGGGATAGATACGATTGCAACATATGCCAAGCGCCTTGGCTTTGGCTCTAAAACACACCTTCAATTAGGAGACGAAAAGGAGGGGCTTATTCCCAATAGGGCCTGGAAGCTGAGAAGATGGCATGTTCCATGGCAGGAAGGAGAGACATTGTCTGTGTCAGTTGGACAAAGCTTTGTGCTTCTAACGCCTATCCAAATAGCAAGATTTGTATCAGCCCTTTTTAATGGGGGTGTTCTTTTTAAACCACAGGTAACCAAATGGATAGAGAAAGAGAACAAGGAAAGAAATTTTAAATTTAAACCAAATTCATTACGGCGATGGAGCATAAAAAAAGAAAATATGGAGTTGATAAAAAAGGCCTTAGTCGGTGTTGTAAATGAACCCCATGGAACGGGAAAAAGGGCGAAACTTGAGCAAATAAGAGTTGCTGGTAAAACTGGCACTGCTCAGGTAATTGCTTTGCCAGAGGAAAGAGAATTAGCAAGGGAAAAAGATGTTCCGTATAAATTTAGAGACCATGCATGGTTTGTGGCTGTTGCGCCTGCTGAAAACCCGGCGATAGCATTAGCTATCCTTATGGAGCATAGTGGTACTGGGGGTAGTGTAGCGGCTCCGATTGCAAAAAAAATGCTCGAGTGTTATTTTCAGAAGGCAAGACTGTTATAATCGCTCATTGCTTGCGAAGAAAACAGAAAATGAGCAAGGGAAAACGAGCATGTTTGATCGTCGATTGATAAACAACTTTGATTGGATCCTCTTAGCTATATTAATATTTATAGGATTGTTGAGCGGATTTAATCTTTACAGCGCCACCCATTCCATTGGATCTATGGGAGGTAGCCAAGTGTATATTAAACAAATTTGTTGGTATGCCATAGGTTTTTTTATTCTGCTTTTAATGACAACCTTTGACTATCATGTGTTAGATAGGCTTGCATATCCATTATTTTTTATTTCCCTGATTTTTCTGTTGGCTGTTCTAAAGCTTGGGAAAGTCACATATGGCTCTCAACGCTGGTTGAGTTTAGGTTATTTTTCTATCCAGCCTTCTGAGATGGTTAAAGTTTCCATTATTATTGTTCTTGCTAAATATTTCTCTAACTCAGAAAGGACGGAAAATTACAGACTTAGAGATCTGTCGAAGCCGTTAATATTAATTGCCATCCCTTTCGTAATGATAGTTTACCAGCCTGACTTAGGAACGGCACTGATATTGCTTATTGTATCCCTCTCGATTGTTGTTTTTGTTAATGTTAATTGGAAATCAATCGCAATTTTTTTATCCATCGCTTGTCTTTCGGCACCTTTTTTTTGGATCATCCTTCAGGGATATCAGAAAAAACGGATAATAACATTTTTAAGGCCTGATTTGGATCCGTTGGGTGCTGCCTATCATGTTACCCAGTCCAAGATTGCTATTGGTTCAGGCCTTCTTTGGGGGAAAGGTTTTCTTAAAGGGACTCAGACAAGACTACATTTTCTCCCCCAACAACATACTGATTTT
>JAFDDS010000109.1 GCA_019310745.1 Deltaproteobacteria bacterium
GAGGAATTCGGTATCCACCTTTGGCATCATCTTTTTTAATTTCGCCCAAAATCTCGTCGCGCAGGGTTGCTGTGATCTCTTCATCTGCATCCATACTCAATATCCAACTCCCATGAGCCTTTGAAATAGCAAAGTTCTTTTGATCAACATATCCGGGCCATGCTTTCTGATATACTTTATCTGTATATTTTCTGGCAATTTCAACTGTTTTATCCTGGCTCATTGCATCAACAACTATTATCTCGTCTGTCCATGTTGCGCTCTCAAGGCATCGCCTGATATTTGGTTCTTCATTTCGGCATATGACACACACAGAAAGAGTCATGACTACTTCATTATTGCATTAGTTAAAAATTGCAGATTACAAATACACTATTACTGATTGTTAAAAGATTAATTCTTTACAAGTGGATGAAAAGTATCATTGGATTAGCCAGATGTAATTTTGTCGAGTGTAAATTTGGCGCGATTATAAGGTAGAGAGGTATGTGGGTCAACAAAAAAACAAAAGGAGCGTTGCGAACTGTTTTACATTTTTACTAACTATTGAGCCAAAAAATGGTAATCGACCAATCCAAAGTTATAGTAAATTCAAAATAATCCTGACGTAATCCTCATCAAGGTGATTGTCTTTAAAAGGTAAAAATGATTCAGCCTCGAATACCTTTTGAATTGAATAACTATCATGCATCGAAAAACAATACTCCTATCCCAGCACACTGCTGCTTATAATCTTCAACTATTTCCATATGTCTATAATATGGTCTTATTTCAGACCAAAATGTATCAACACCACATTCATCAAGGATATCATGAAATGCAATGAGGCCAGGTTTTTTTACAAAGTTAGAGTATAATGTGAAATCTTTTTTCACCCCTTCATACGAATGGTCAGCATCAATAAATAAAAAATCAATTTTACTGCCATTTAGTATTTTCTGGACATTCATTTGGCACTCTGTAGAATGAGAATCTTCCCGCAAGAAATGAATTCGTTGTGTTTCAAAGAAAGATGAGCAAAAGAAACGATTGAGAGATTTTCTATACGATCTTGGTAAATCTATGCTTATTATTAATCCGTCTGGTTGTATGATTTTAGACCAAAGATATAAAGTCCCCCCTCTATCAGTACCTACTTCACATATAATTTTTGGATTCAAATTTTTTACTAGATTGAAAAGCTCACTAATTTCAGATTCGATTTGGACTGGTTTAATTGTATTATAAAGGCCTATTCCAGTAAAATTATTCACTACTTCAACGGGATTTTTATGCATTATTTCTAACTCTAAAAGCCGTTTCTTAGAAATTCTTCTCAATAGTGATCCCGCTCCTAAAAATTCATAGTATATTTCGCCAATTATCTCTTGGTAACATTTATAAAACTTTGGAAATTTTCTTCTCAGCAATTTACTCATTTTTACCTATTAGGATAATGGTATTTTTTACAACATCTACAGTGATTAATTATTTAGTGAAAGTGAATTAAATATCCATCATAGCGGATAAGGGAGAATTAACTAGGTTGAGTATATGGGAGAGTTAATAGGCAGTCAATTAAAATTGGAGATGATCTTCTAATACTTTTTGGTGTCATTTTTTAACATCCTTTTCACTTTATCCAAAAACAAGAATATGTTATATTTTAAAACCTTTAAGAATTGTTCATACAAAAAATTAATTTAGAGAGAATGCATGTAACATTAACTCATGTTATTAGAATATTTAACAATTTGCTATGATTAAGGAATAATGGAAAACTAATATGACAAATATTGATAAGAATTATTTGAATAAGGGAATCAATAATTTCAGAAAATCAATTATCCTTGTTATCGGCGATATCATGTTAGATAGATTTATATGGGGAAATGTCTCAAGAATTTCCCCAGAAGCACCTGTACCTGTAGTTGAGGTTGAACATGAAACCGTCATGTTAGGTGGTGCTACCAATGTTGTTAATAATCTCGTCTCTCTAGGTGGAAATGTGATGATGTGTGGAGTTGTGGGAAATGACCCTACAGGGAAAGAGGTAATTTCAAGATTAGATGAATTAAATGTTGATACTGGTGGTATTGCTATAGAAGGTGATAGACCTACGAGTGTTAAAACAAGGATAATAGCCCATGACCAACAGGTTGTCAGGTACGATCGAGAAAAAAAAATATCCTTAAAGCCAAAGACTACCAAAGGCATTCTAGATTTTATTAATGAAAAAAAGGGAAATCTCTCTGCCCTTATAGTTTCTGATTATGGTAAGGGTGTTATCTCCCGCCAGCTTATGGATGGTCTAAAAAGCATAACCTCGGATTGTGATTTTCCGGTAACAGTAGATCCAAACGTTAAGAATTTCCCGCTATATAAAGATGTAACTGTAATCACACCCAATCATAATCAGGCAGGAAAAATAGCAGGCAGAGAAATTATTAATGAAGAAGACCTCAAGAAGGTTGGAAAAAAGTTATTACATAATAAGAAATGTAAAGCCGTGTTGATAACCAGGGGTAAGGATGGTATGACCCTTTTTGAACAAGAGGGTAGGGTAACACATATAAAATCCATAGCTAGAAAAGTCTATGACGTGACTGGTGCCGGAGACACAGTTATTGCTACGCTTACGCTTGGAATAGCTGGAGGTCTTGATCTAAAATCTGCAGCCTATCTATCTAATCTTGCAGGAGGTGTAGTGGTTGGAGAGATAGGGACATCAACCGTAAAGATCGATAACCTTAAAGAGTTAATTAACTCTCGTCTTTAACATTCATTGACCGTTGTTTGTTGTCTTTTTGAATAGACAACGAACTGCCGTTAAATAAACACTGACATTACCAATGAGTACTCCTCAGAAAGAAAAAAAGGTAAAAATGATAAGCAGCCTCTTTTCTCGAGAAGAGGAATTGATAGAGAATGTTATTACACAAATGGAAACGTTTTTTGGTCCAACTGATTGGATAAGTAATAAATTTATTTTTAACAGAACACGATATTATGAAAAAGAGATGGGTTGGCCTCTTTATAGACGATTTATATCTTTTTCCAAGCTTATCAGCTCAAATTCTATTGTAGATATAAAGTTGACGACCAATAAAATTGAAAGTGAGCATCGTTTTGATAAAAAAAGGCGGATTAACATTGATCCAGGCTATATATCTTTAGAAAGGTTGGTTCTTGCTACTGGTAAAAATTATATCCATAGAATTTATTTAACAAAGGGAATATATGCAGACCTTACGCTTGTTTTTCATGCTGGTACCTTTAATCCTTTGGTATGGACATATCCTGATTATAGAGATGAAGGTGCCATTGGCTGTTTTAATATGATAAGGAATGATTATTTACAACACTTAAGAGAACAGGAGCAAAAGACAGATAACTATGCTTAAAAGTATGACCGCATATGGCAGTGCTGAGTCCCTAAAAGATAGCCTTGAATTTATTGTAGAAATTAGGTCGGGAAATTATCGGTACAGAGAAATTGTTCTAAGGCTTCCTCAAAGCTTGCAACCATTTGAGGAAAAAGTCAGGTCTGTAGTGTCTTCTACAGTTAAAAGGGGTAGAATTGAAGTTTCCATTCAGATTAAAGATAATGGCAATAAAGGTTTAAAAATTGAATTAAACAGGCCATTGGTAAAGGCTTATATTCAGGTTTTCAAAGAGCTGAATGAGGAACTTGAATGTGAGCAACGTATGGATCCATCATTTTTTTCTCAGTTAAAGGATATTATTATTACTAAGCAGGAAAGTATTGATTTAGAAAATGTGTGGCCAGATTTAGAGGATGTTATTAATAAAGCCTTGCGCTCAATGGAATCCATGAGAATAAATGAAGGCAGGGCTTTGGAGAAAGATTTTTTAGAACGATTAAATAGTATCACGGGATATATCGATGAGATAAGAAGTAGGACCACGGTAATAGTTGAAAGCTGCAGAGATAAATTAAGACAAAGGGTTAATAAATTAATAAAACCTATTGAAATAAATGAGGATCGTATTATTCAAGAGGTAGCTTTAATTGCAGACAAGTCTGATATTACAGAAGAACTCATTAGGGTAGATAGTCACTTAGAGCAGTTTAGAAATTTCATAAATCAGGATGATGTGGTTGGAAGAAGACTGGATTTTTTATTGCAGGAGATAAATAGAGAAGTTAATACGATGGGGTCTAAGGCGGCGGATTCTTTAGTTTCCCAGCTCGCAGTAGAAATTAAGGCTGAATTAGAAAAATTGAGAGAGCAGATTCAAAATGTGGAATAGGCGATAAAACATATGGATCCAACTTTACTTAATATTGGCTTTGGAAATTTCCTTATATCAAGAAGGGTGATAGCCATTATCTCACCATCCTCAGCACCGGTTAGACGGCTTCGTGAAGAGGCGAGAGATGATAAAAGGCTTATTGACGCAACTCAAGGCAGGAGAACACGATCAGTAATTATAACAGATAGTAATCATGTGATACTGTCTGCTATTCAATCTGAGACAATAGCACAAAGATTTGCTCCAGACGGTACAATGCGGGGTGAGGATTTGCTATAGGTCTAAATTTAAAAAAAAATTAAGAGTTGACAATAAAGAGATATGAAAGAAAAAGGACAAATCTTTGTAATAACCGCTCCCTCAGGCGCTGGAAAAACCACAATAATAAAGAATATATTAGAAAAAGATGTGGGAGGAATTGGTTATTCAATTTCTCATACTACTCGAAAGCCTAGAAAAGGGGAGTCTCACGGGTTACATTATTACTTTGTTGACAGAGAAAATTTTGAAAAAATGATTGAGGCTCATGAATTTGTTGAATGGGCCGTAGTCTATGATCACCTATATGGCACTTCTGTTTCAAGCATAAGCCGTGAATTATCCTCAGGAAAAGATCTTTTGATGGATGTCGATATTCAAGGGTCTCAAGAGATAAAAAGGCAATTTCCTGATTCTTTATCAATATTCATTCTCCCTCCATCACTCAACATTCTTAAAGAAAGACTCCAAAAGAGATCACCGAATAACAAAATAAACATCGACCTGCGGCTAAAAAAGGCAGCAGAGGAAATTCAGAGATGTCGAGATTACGATTTCATTATTATTAATGATGATCTAAAAAAAGCTGTAAAAGAAATAGAGGCAATTATTGTTGCGCAGAGGGCCAATAAAAATAGACGTTTTCCTCTCATTAAAAAGATATTCCGTTTGTAAAAAATGTAACTATTAAGGTTATAAGGTACACCATTCACAGTTAGCTTTATTATACAATTGATATACGCCTGTCCCGATATAATAGGGACGACAGCCGTGAACCTTATACGTTTGAACCTAAGCAGTTATTAGAAATACCTATAATTATTAAGGTTGGAAATTTGCCCCAGGTTATATCCGGTATAAACGCAGTTAAGGAAAACCTTAGAAAGGGTGAAGGCATAGTTGAACTTTTCATCGCCAAGGAGAAAAAAATTGAAAGGCTGCAAGAAATTCTTGATATCGCAACTCAGAAAAAAATACCGATCAGATTTAAAGATAGGCTTTATTTAGATAAAATATCCTCTAGCTCCTCCCATCAGGGCGTAATAGCTATTTTAAACACATATAATTACCTTTATTTCAATGATTTAATAGAACGCGCCATTTCTAATAAAAGTAAAGGACTTCTCATTGCAGCTGATCACATTACTGATACAGGAAACCTTGGGTCTCTTATCCGAACTGCTGAATTTTTTGGGGTTCAAGGCCTTATTTTGCCAAAGGATAGGTCTGCTTCTATCACTGATGCTGTGCATAAAAGATCAGCCGGTGGATCAGCGTATCTACCTGTATGTAGCTAAAGTGGTTAATTTAGCAAGGGCTCTCAAACAGTTAGCAGATCAAGATTTTTGGGTAATCGGGGCTGCAGGAGAAAGCAGCACAAATATCTATGAATTTGACTGGAATAGGGATCTTGTTTTAGTAATGGGAAATGAGAGTAAAGGATTAAGTAGGGTTGTCAAAGATCAATGCCATCATCTGGTGAGCATACCAAGATTTGGCAAGCTTGCTTCTCTCAATGTATCTGTTGCTGCAGGAATTATACTTTCTGAAATAGTAAGACAAAGAGATAACAGTTGTAGGAACCTCTCAGGAAAACAATAACAGAAAACAATTTAAATAATCATGACAGTTAGTATCACAGATATCAAGGGAGTCTCTGTTGGTCATGCATCAGATTTTGAGGGATTAACAGGCGTTACAGTTATACTTACGCCATATGGTATGACTGGTGGAATTGATATTAGCGGATTTGCCACGAGTTCAAGACAGATCGATGCACTGAGTGCATCTCATATCGTGCCAAAAGTTCATGGAATCTGTATTACTGGTGGTAGTGCATACGGGCTAGACGCCGCTTCTGGTGTCATGGATTACCTTGAAGAGAGGAACAGTGGGTTTGATGTAGGAGTAGCCCGAATCCCTATTGTCCCAACTGCTGCGATTTTTGATCTAAGAGTAGGTTCAGCAAAAAGGAGACCGGACAAAAATATGGGATATCGTGCATGTGAGCAGGCAACTGATGGAAAGATTGCTGAAGGTTCTGTTGGAGTAGGA
>JAFDDS010000110.1 GCA_019310745.1 Deltaproteobacteria bacterium
CTCAAATTAGCTATGCCGAGCTCTTCAAGTGATCTGCCTTCCTTACCATAATCAGCCTCATTTATTACAGACGTCAGCTCGATTATTGCATCGATAAGCGGGGTGTTTACATTGAACATGTGGGCTATCTGTGCTGTTGTGACCAGGCCGTAGGGAACATCTTCAGTGATATATCTATCTTTCATTGATGAAGGGCCTGAAATATTGGCAACAGCACCTTCTTTATCAAATGAGGCCCTGAAATAAACCGACATGATCTGGCTTTTTGAAAAGAATGATTCTTCAGGATATTCAAGCATTTTCATATTTATGGCCTGACCGGTTCTGGCTACTTCTTCATAAATTGCCTTTATCACCCTCGCAATTGAGAGAGTTGTTCCATACCTGTAAAAATAAAAGTCATTCTTAAGTGTGTCGATCCAACCTGCGTTAAGCACACAACCAGCAGGATGAACTATCGGGTTCAGGTTATTTAGCGAGGTAGCAAGAACATGTTCACCTGGTATTACCGGATAGATAGCTTTCAGGCCGGATAGATAGCTTTCAGGTCATTTACTACTCCCTCTGTTTTCTTTGCGGGGAATGCGGCTATTAACAACTTCCAGGCCTCAACTGCTATCTTTACGCTGCCAGGAGCAAGCAAACGGCAACCCCAGGGAAGTGTATGGCACTCAGCGAGAGTAATATCTTTTTTTATGCCTTTTTGTCTCAACATATGAGCAAAAAGGAGTGCGGAAAAGTTGCCCGGCCACATAACCAGAGTCTGACCATCTTCCAGATGGGGGGCTATACGCTCAAAAAAGGGCTTTTGGCCGATAGCTGGCATAGGCATCATAATATATTGAGTATCTTTTATGGCTGCGCCAAAGTCTGTGGTGGCCATAGTAAGCTTAGCGATTTTCTTGTTATCCCATATGTCGACAAACTCTATCTCTTTACGATTCATAGTGGTGGCGAAGTGATCCTTAAACTCAGGAGCCTCACACATATTTACGTCAAACCCCTTTAATGCCAAATCGGCCGCCATTGCGTGGGCCCCGTTACCACCGCCTAAAACACATATCTTTTCTAAACGCATATGACTACCTCGATACCTTCAGATTTTTGGGATGATGTCTCCTTCTTGCATGGCGGCAGCCGGATATAGTCACCGCACCGCAGGCAATCCTGATAGAAAAGGCACGGTAACTGATTCCAGTAATCCGTGGCCTTGTCGATTCGCACATACAGTGAAGCATTCTGTTGACTTGTTTCAGAAATGAAAAAATGCGGCTTATTTCTGTTGCGTTTCCAGGGTTTGCGGCAATTGACAAGAAGTCGCTTTTTCTGCGTGGGAGTATAGTGATAGTTGCCTTGCCTGTCAAGGGGAAAAAAGCTCTTAATTCTGATTTGCATATCAAAAAGTCGAAAAAACCTGATTGATTCGGCGAGATACAAGTGTTGAAAACCAAATCAAACCGTATGCAAGGAGGGATCCTTAGGGGGAATATAGCCAAGAAGGATAAAACCAGATCGTAGTCTGATCTGAATGACTTTAATTTTGTGGTACAATGACGAGAATAAAGTCTAAGAACAGTTACGGATAAAGGCATCACTCATGGCCGGAATATCGGGAAAACTCTCCGTTCACAATTTAGCACCAGGCAGCGTTGGTATTGCTAATTCCCGGCACCTCCTTGTTCCAATTGAATATGGTAGGCAGGGTAGTCTCAAAGTCCATGATTAAGCTACCATCATGCCTAAATGACTCCTCTCATGAGATCTCCTTCCAAATCCCCAAGGCATCTTGGTAGGGCCAGATACCTATAGAGGAGATCCGGAATAAGCTATGTAGTCAATTTCAATACGTATATTCGGCAAAGCCAAGGCAGCAATTATCGTAGACCTACCTGGCTCATCCTCACCGAAATAGCTCTCATATATCTTATTCATTTTAGAAAACTCTCGCTCATTCCGAAGGAATACAGTTACATTAACCACATCCTCCATAGATACGCCTGCCTTTGCCAAAATCCGCTTTCAATTCTCAAGGCATAGCTTAAGTTTGGGCCTCTATCTCTTTTACTTTCTTGCCTTGAGTGTCCATGAATCCAACCTGACCTGATACAAAGATATAGTCGCCAGCTTTTATGGCTGGGGAAAATGGAAGCTTAGGTGCATTGGGTAAAGTAATAACTTTTTTGCCATCCAAACCTCGTTCATATGGAGATACTTATTTTGTTAGGCGTTGTTAAAAGAAACTCCGGAATCGCAACCTGTCAATGTTACCACCACTAAGTATGCAGACTACTTCGGAACCCATGGGAATTGTAACTTTATTGAATAGAAGAGCAGCGAATCCGGCGGCTCCTGCCGGCTCTGTTAGGATCTTACATGATTCTAAGATCATCCATAGAGCTTCTACCATTTCCTCATCTGAGACTAGAACGAGTTCATCAACATACTTTTTAACCAAAGCCAAATTTAGCCCCCCGACAAATGGGGCTGCTAAGCCCTCTGCTATAGTATCCACTTTATTTAACCGAACCACCGCCCCCTGCTGGAGGCTCTGCCACATAGTTGAAGCACCAATTGGTTCAACACCCACTATCTTGACTTTCGACTTGTTTAACTTGATAGCCGTGGCAACTCCTGAAATCAGGCCACCGCCACCGACGGGAATAAAAACGGCGTCAACTTTCGGCAGGTCCTCCAAAATCTCCAGCCCCACAGTCCCGTGGCCTGCCACAATATGAGGATCGTCAAAGGGGTGAACCATGGTTAAGTTGTGTTCTTTTTGAATCTCTAGGGCAGTCTCAAAGGGATCACCATCAGTAAGAATTACTTCTGCACCATAGCCCTTTGCGGCACTGATCTTATTAGGAGGAGTCGTATGAAGCATCACCACAGTCGCTGACATTCCAAATGAGGAGGCTGCAAATGCAAAGCCCTGCGCGTGATTTCCTGACGATACAGTAATAACACCCCTTTTTTTATCTTTCTTTGCCAAATGATATAGTTTATTTATAGATCCTCTAGGCTTGAATGAGCCTGTCTTCTGAAAAACCTCAGCTTTGAAATAAAGATGTACTTTATTCTGTTTTCCCAGAGTTGCTGAAGCTATTAAAGGGGTTCTGTGGGTTCTTCCAGTTATAATTCGCTGGGCGTTAGTGAAATCACTTAATTGAATCATACAACTCCTCCTGCTCCATATAGCTTAATTCGCTAACTCTAAATGCTATGATATTCATAACCACTTCTTTTAGGGTACTGTCAACTTTTTTGTGTAAAATTGGTATAAGCCAATTCTTTAAAGAATGGCAGGTTGTTACGCACTTTTTAAAGGGGTCAAATCAGCCACACTACCGGCTGACAAGTCCGCCAGTCCGCCACAAAAACGGCGGATAAAAAGGACGGTGGGCATGCCCTCCATAATAACGGCGGGTAAACCTTGAGGAAAAATCGGTAAATTTTATCCGAGGTCAGAGTTTGAGTATTGGAATTTTCTTCCTGTCTAAAATATGCATGCCCACATTACAGAAAAAACCTCACACCCTCCCTTGTTGTTCATGAATGAGTGAAACACGACTCAAAATATCTCCATCATGGACCTCGATGATAACGAATGTTGAGATATCCCTCTTCATCAAGCAAGAAAAAAAGCAGTTGATGTTTTCATTAACATACCTATACTTACGTTTTTGCAGGTTTTAGTAGATTGCAAGAAATCAAAACATAAAATATCATAGATCTCAAAGGGCAATTTAGGGGCAATGAATACTGTAACATCTGGAATACATACATATTGAATAGTATGGTTTCAGTATACTATATAGTAAGCACGCCCGAGAGCGGTCGCGCTTAACGACGCGAGCTGAGCTTCGCTCGCCCAGTTAGAATTTTATCAAGAAAGGAGGCAAATATGCAATGTCATACGGTAGATTATGAAATCCTCGGAAGTGATATGCAAATTGTGGAAGTCGAATTAGATCCCGGTGAGACGGTAGTTGCCGAAGCGGGAGCTATGAACTACATGGGTGAAGGAATAACCTTTGAAGCTAAAATGGGAGATGGCTCCAATGCTGATGAAGGTATTATGGGGAAATTACTGAGTGCGGGAAAACGAGTACTCACCGGAGAGTCTATCTTTTTAACGCATTTCACCAACACCGGCTCGGGTAAACAGCGGGTTTCATTTGCTGCGCCGTACCCCGGTCAAATTATTCCGATTGATATGGCCAAACACGGAGGATCGTTTCTCTGTCAAAAGGATGCCTTTTTGTGCGCGGCAAAGGGAACAAAAGTGAGCATCGCCTTCACCAGACGCTTAGGCTCTGGCTTCTTCGGTGGAGAAGGCTTTATCTTACAAAAACTCGAAGGTGACGGCATGGCCTTTGCGCATGCAGGAGGAACAGTTGTCTCAAAGGAACTCGATGGAGAAGTTATTCGCGTAGACACTGGTTGCATCGTGGGATTCACCGGGGGGATAGACTATTCTATTGAGCGTGCAGGTAATCTAAAGTCTATGTTTTTCGGTGGCGAAGGATTGTTTCTTGCCACCTTAAGAGGGAAAGGAAAAGTTTATCTGCAAAGCTTGCCGTTTTCACGAATGTGCGATCGAATTCTTGCTCATGCTCCTTCAGCTGGCGGAAGCCGTAAGGGTGAGGGTTCCGTGTTAGGTGGTTTGGGAGATTTGATT
>JAFDDS010000111.1 GCA_019310745.1 Deltaproteobacteria bacterium
TTTTCAAGTATCAACAGTTGAAAACGGTACTTAGGGTTTCTCAGGCCATTAAACGATCAATTCCTCCAATCCTTACTTCCCTCTAAGGACAGGTGTGGAGGAACAGTGGGAATTTATTTCCCTGGGGTGCCACCTGCTTTGCATTTCTCTTTCAGGTCAGGTGGAAATAAATAGCTTATACCATACACTCTCCGATTGAAAAATTATTTAGAACAAGCGCTGCTTTTTCCAGATATTTTGAAACCAGTACCATATCAAGTTCTTCTTTCAGTTTATCACAGAAATATTGAATGCATAAATAACTCCTGCAATCAACGGGAAGGATACAGCCATCTTTCCAGAAAGGACATAAATTCTTTTCCGCGTTGTCATAATAAGGCTCAGGCAAGATTGTATTACATCTGATCAGCAGGTAATCAACGACATAAAATCCGCCCACAGATCCCGCTATATAGATTGATAGTTCCGGAGAAGATAAATGACAACAGTGTGGGTTACATGTTGAACAATTTCTCTTTACAGAAGGCAGGATTATTTTTTGTATGTTTGATAAGATTTGTTTATATTTTCTGGAATGGCTCTTTAGATATTTTATCCCATTGTCACTTAGAGCCAGATAGAACTTCTCATATAATTCGAATTCTTTGAGAGCTTTTGTAAAATCCGACGCTATTCTATCCTTAGGGTTATCTATCTCACTCATTTTCGAGTATCAACAGTTGAAAACGGTACTTAGAGTTTCGCAGGCCATTAAAGGATCAATTCCCCCCAATCGGATTCCAGAGACTATCATCAGCCTTTAAAGGATTTTCACCGATCTTTACTTCCCCTGTCAGGACAGGTGTGGAAGAACAGCAGGAATTTATGCCCCTGGGGTGCCACCTGCTTTGCAGTTACCAGCCGCCGAATTTCCAAACTTGCAGTCCCCACCTGCCGCCAGCCCCCCGCTCTTGCAATTGCTGCCTGCCGCACCTCCCGAACTGCATTTATTGGCGGTTGCTGTTGTACCCACTTTGCATTGTTCACCGCCCGGGCTACCGCCCGGCTTGCATTGAGTCTGTGTCTGTGCATAGGCAACCCCCCCTCCGCCCAGATCAAACAGCTTAGGTGATTCGTATGGAATTCGGGGACCCTGATCCTTCTTCTTGGAGTTTGTCATCTTATCCTCCGAGTTTATTTGCCGATGATAACACGCCACATATTCTGGTCTTGGCGAAAATGGAAATTGTATGTGGGTAACTTATTACATGCCTCATAAATAATACTAAATATACCTGATCTGGCCTGAATTGACAAATACAAAAAAAAATGGATGTGCCGGTTTATGATCATAGAGATGGCCTCCTTTTTTGATAACTTTTCCGAATAGACCTTGTCGTCCTTAACGAGAAAATACAAACCCCTAACTTCGGCACTCATGGCAGCGATGTCTCTATCCAGGCCTTTTAAGGGGTCCAGCTGATGGTAAGGTGATGGAAATACACGATATCCACCATCCTGTTTGCAGAAAATGGGGCTATCATCGGAAAATACCGTGTGCTCCCTGTAAAGGCTTGCCAGAGTACTTTTTCCCGCCCCGGACTCCCCCATAAAGAGGTAACCTTTTTGGTCCTTTACCAGGGCCACGGCATGAATAAAAAAGCTCCCGATTTCCCCAAAAACCTGTGCGAAATACATCCAAAACAACCGGTAAAGGGGTTTGAAACACTCAATGCCCGGTTTCAAAAGATAGATGCGTCCTGAAGCAGTATCCGGATCAAACAACAGCAGGCCATCCAGACAGAATGAGGAGATGGTGCTTTCGCTGATGGGAAAATCCTCCTTGTACTCCGATATTTCCTTAAGCCATTCGACCACCTCCGGAGTGGAAAGCAGTTGTTCAAATACGGGATTTCCGGTTGTTTCCCGAACCGGAAAGCCGTGATTGGGTCTTTCTAATACGCTCACCGTAATTTTGGCGTGGCTTGCCTGATTTGGGCAAAGAAAACTCCGAAAATATTGACTGCAAAGATGTATTGCCTTTTCCGCCCGGCCAATAAAAGAAATTTCGATCTTTGTGCCAGCTAAATTTACCGTCAATTTCATAGGACTACTCAACTACTGGATATGCCTGGAGGATGGGAAAAGCCCGGACTCAAAGAACTTTTGACATAAAAAATAGGGTGCGTAAAGGTCACCGGTAAGTGCGTAAGCAATGGCCCGGCAGGCTCCCAGACATTGAAATTTGAATATACAGTGCTCACATATCCCTTTGAGCATGCCGGGGAGGGATTTACGCAAGTCCTTGAGGATTGGACTGTTCTGCCAAATCTCACAGATGGAATCATGCCTGAGATTACCCATCCGAAGTTCATGAACGGTCTGTCCTATTCCGCATATGGAAAGGTCCCCGTTGCCCAGGATTCCCAAGATGTTCAGAATCTGACATTCGTTAATTCCTTTGCTCTTGATATTCTCAATGGAACGAAAGGCTACCGGGAGATCAAAAATAATCTCCAGGTCTTTCTTCAGGGACCATCTCTTTTCCACCATTCGATACAAGTGGAGCAGTTCTTCCAGCTCCAGGCTTTGTCTATGCTCAATCTCCTCCTTCCCTCTTCCCCAGGGAATCAATGGATTTATCTTTAGAGAACTGGCCCCAAGCTTTTCGCTCAACTGGATAACACCCGGGATCTCTTCCTGGTTTTTTCGCTGGAGTGTCATAATGATCTGGAAATTCAAGCCGTGCTTGGATAGGAGCCCCAGACCTTCCAATGTGCGGTGGAAGGTTCCTTTTACCCCTCTGATTTCATCGTGAACCCCCTCTGTAGCAGCGTCCAGACTGACGGATAACTGGTCCAAATTGCAGAATTTAAGGCGCTCGACCATGTCTCTGTTGATCAGGGTTCCATTGGTCTCGATAAGAACGGTTATCTGTTCCGAGGCCAGAAACGCCAGTAAATCAGCAATATCACGGTACAAAAAGGGCTCACCGCCTGTGAGCTTCACACTTTGTAATCCTAATGACCTGGCTTCGGAAATTGCTTCTTTAAGGTAGGCCAGAGGAATGCCATTTTGCTGTTTCTGCGAAAACTTTGGTGAGATCCAGCAATGGGAACAACAAAGGTTACAATAGTCGGTAAGGTAGAGGTAAAGGCTGGTCAGTGCAAAGTCTGGTTCTTTGTAAGGCTGATCCATTATTCCCTATTCAAGGGAGATAAGAAACCGTTTTCTTCCAGTTCCTTGAGGAAGATTTCCAAGTCATTCTCTATTCGGTGGCGCTCCACATCAGGGAATAGCCCAAGCATGTAATTGATCACTTGGTTTACATCCTGTTGGTCGCGTAGCAACAAAAAAGTCTCTTTGCCGGATCGGTTCATGTACTTCAGGTTGCCTGTATCGGGGTTGAATAAGAAAGCCCCGTCCTCCTCTTCCCTATAAACAATGTTCTTATTTCTCTGAAATTTTTGTGCTAAATCCATTGATTTAAAGAATGACCCCGATCTTTTTTAAGCGAACAAGGAAAAAAAGGGTGTCGGTCCATGCCTGACCCTGAGAAACCATATATTCTTTATGAATCATTCTGGAGATCTCCTCTGGACTATTCCTTCCGTCGCATGCCTCCCAAATCTTTTTCCCCATCTGGTTCATGTTGCATACAGGTTCCGTTTTCCCTCTTTTTTCCCTGAAAAGTGCGCTTATATCACCAAAGGTGCGACAGATCACGGATGGATCCCTTTGTGGCGTTGATGATGTTAGTATTTCCAATTCCATTTGACACAAAAGATTCTGGATTTCAGGCTTAGCGGCTTGCAGCCGTCTGGGGCTCGCAAGCACAATGCCAGGTAATAATCCTAAAAAAGTACCAATAAAGCCTCTCCTGGACGCAACTATATTTGCTATTGTATTCATAGTTTTCTCCTTTCGAGCAAGGGCCTCAAAGCCTTTAAACAGATATCAGATTATCATATAATTGAGCCGTTTTCAACCACTACCACGAACATCATAAAAAGCTGCAATCCTGCCTCACGGATGTTCATAACATTGGAAGGGTTTGTGTAAGACTATTCAGCATTATATTCTGTCCTTTTCAGATAATCCGCGTCCGTGCCTTTCCAGAATGGTCACAAGGAGAACGATCAGCAGGGCTTGCAGGAGCAGTAGAATAGCGTCAATGGTCCTGGCGTTTCTGAGCACTACGGCACTTGTCCCGAGTGCCAAACTCAAAAAATAAATGAAAAGCACGGCCTTTTTCGG
>JAFDDS010000112.1 GCA_019310745.1 Deltaproteobacteria bacterium
TTTTTCGGATCGTTCTGATTTTCCATGTTGGAAAGAGAGAAGATCAACTACCTTTTCCTTAACGCTGTCAAAATTTACTCCGCTTGTCCCATCATCATATCCCTTGCTTGTCGAAGCAAATCTTTGGAAGACAGTATGTAGTTTTTCGCACGCTTCAAGAAATGTTTCTGTGTTATTACGGACAGACAAACCGTCGGTAAGGGTAAGATCTTCATAGTTAAAGCTCCATTCCAAATATGGTATGTCTGGAAGGGTTGCGACGGCCCCATGCCCTAAGGCACCAGATAGAATCTCAGCCCCATCACTCATAATCGCCCTTCTAATATTAGTCCACAGACCACCCTGAAAGCCAAACTTACGAAAGAAGCTATCCAGCTTCCTGTCTAAATACGTAGCGGTCGGGGAGGACGCGTTCTTGAGAACAATACTGTTTTTATCTACTTTGTTTCGTCTTGAGCTCACACCTGAGAACCCATAATGTGAAAAGGTATCCGCGTACACATGAGACATGATACCTATTAATTCAAGGGTAAATGGTGTATCGTGAAGTTCGAGATAATGATTAATCATCTCATTAATCAAGGCGCTGTCTTTACGGCAAAGCAATCTCTCAGTGAAATCTTTTCCCTGATTGCCAGGGAAAAAGTGGAATGGTACCCAGACGAAGGGCTGGTCCTCTGGATTCCTGTTGTCCAAGATCTCTATCAGGCGGTGAGCTGTCAAAATTGGAGCAAGCATGTTTCCGTTTTCGTGATGCTGAATATCCTCAGCAACTGCGTCATCAACATACTGTGAAGCCGTGGCGATGATTTTGGCAGCTTCGGGTTTCAGCCCCGCCAAACGGGCCATAGCATAAATGCAGTAATAATGCATGTCTATTTGCATAGCTACCTCCTTTTCTACAATGTATATAATGGATCGACTAATAGTAGAAAGCTGGATTCCTTTGCACTAACTGCTGAAAGAGAAATACAAATCACTCAACATCTGTGACGCCAAGAAAGCCTTTTATTTGCTACCTCAAGGGAAATTACGCAATTCCTGCATCAACGTTCCCTTTCACTTTCATGGAGTTTTTCATTGTTTAAGGATGCTCCGCTTTACAAGAGATGATTCTCAAATTTGTGCTTAATTTCTCAAGGCTTACTTTCCCTGCGTCGATGGTTGACCAAAAGCATACCCAGTGGGACTAAGGTAAGTGCTACAATAAGGCCTGAACTAATTCCCTCTCCTAAGATCAATACACCGCTTATGAATACACCAAAGACTGGAGTGAAAAAAGAAAAGGCGTGGAGGAGGCTGACAGGGTAACGGTGAATCAGCTCGAACCAGAGGAGATAGCTGAGGAAAGCAACTATGATACACTGATAAAACACTGAGAAGCTCGTGATCAAGGAAAAGCCGGAAAAAATGGGGTCTTCTACGATGATACTCATGAGGAATAATAGGGGTGTAGAAAAGAAAACCTGGTAGAAAAGGGTCTGCAAGGGCACGGTCTGGTAGGATAGATATTTCTTTACATAGACGGTTGTAGATCCCCAGATCGCTCCACTGGCAAGGATCAATAGATCACCGGGCAAAGCATTGAAGGAAAGAGAGCCGAGATCTCTCATGAAAAGGGCAACAACACCAGCAAAAGCCATGATGAGACCTGCGGCTTTCCAGAGATTGAGCCGGTCACCTTTGAGAAAGAAATGCGCTTCGAGGGCTACAAAGAAGGGAGCGGTGTAAAGGAGTATATAGGTTCTGGAAGCCAGTGTGTATCCGAGTCCTACATAGATTAAGCTAAATTCAAAACCGAATAAAAGTCCGATTACTAGGCCATGAAGGAGGACGCCTTTAGAAGGAAAAATAGTAATCCCTTTGGCCTTCATCCAGATGTAAATGCATAAACTGGCTACGAGAGAGCGAAGCCCAGCCATAAACAGAGGGGCTAGCTCGCGGGCTCCGATCTTAATGATGGCCATGTTAGCTCCCCAGATCGTAGCGAGGAACAAGAGAACAGCTATTGGTTGCCAGCGAAGTTGTGCTTGGTACATAGCGGTTATTCTGCTTTAAATAATAAAAGGGCTTTTTGACTAATACAGAATAGGAAGAATATGGGTGTGTGTCAAGTTTATCAAAACATCAACACTTTTTCCTTATTTGCTTAAGAAAGGTATCCCAAAATTTTGTAAGCGGTAAACCCATGATGGCGATATATTGAATGGTGTCTCAATAATTCATGGACAATAGGGGAGGGGAAGAGGTTTTTCTGGCGGACTGACCCTATTCACGTAATGTATTTATCTATGGGCTGGATATTATTTTAAAGTAGTGCTGCCAAAATATAGCAATAGCGGTCATGAGCCGTATGGGCTTTACTGACTTTCCTTCTTCAAGCTCATATGTTTCGCCACCTAAAACAAATGTCCTGGTTTTTGGATTGGTATATGTATCACCGTGGTAAAAGCTGTTGCGAATAAAACGAATTAAACTAAACTCCCTTACCATGCGGCTCAATGTAGGATTATCGATATTCTTACTTTGCAAAATATGCTCATATGCATCGTTGAAATGTTTTATTTTCTCATCCTTAAAAATCTGCCCATGAGTTTCTCTCACAAACTTTTCGAAAATGTTGCACACGACGAATACGCCGCCAATATTTAACCAGCGGATATATTCTTTGTGCATCCCGTCCTTTTGTGACAACGAGCGATATTTTACAAGAAAGGGGTTTGAGGTGTTGGATAATTCTGTTTTGCTATCGTCCAAACTGGTGTGTGCAAGAAGGTCAAAGTGATATACAGCAATGATGTTCGTAATATCTTCAATAAATGTTGATCGTTGCAACTTTCCACTGCTCAATTGCCCTTGAATGTCCTGTTGCACTTTTTCAATATCCAATAAAGTCTGTGCTATTGTCGTCATTTCGAGGCCTCATTAAAAAATGTCGTATTCATTTCATTTACTCATTGTAAAAACTAAGGAAAGCCTTGTCAATCCATGGTTTACTCACTCCATCAAGTACTATTGTTTTGTATACATAGCAAGCTTTTGTTTTCGCTTCAGAATTGTTTTCTTGAGAGCATGGTGGAATGGCAAAAGCTCATATGATATAGAAATATACGGCTCGCAAAGAGGATTAAGCAGTTTTTGCACGAATGCGAACTTTTAGAAATAGTGCCAGGAAAAATCTAAAAATTATGTCTCTTTAAAAAATTCAAAACGCAAGAGATATATTCTTTAGGCTGATGTTCGTAAGTGTTGTGACCACAGTTTGGCAGGATTGCAAGTTCTCCGTTGGGAAGGCAGCGATAAAATGCGACAGCCTGTTCAACATCAAAGATGAAACTCCTGTCGGGATACAGTACAAGAGCAGGGCATGTAACTGATGGTAATAAATCTCTCAAATCAAAGAAACGCGTGCCGTAAGCCCCGCCATATTTACGAAATTGATTGAAAAATGATTCAGCATGCTCCTCTCCATGCCAATCAACCAGCTTTTTTTTAATCTCCGGCTCCAGGTCTTGAAATAGATTTGGAAACTTCAAATTGTTAAATTCCAGCATACTCATTTTACTGTAACACTGGGTGCTCGAGGCGACAATCGTTGCAACATGATGGGGATACATGACGGCATAGTCTATTCCAACGACTCCTCCTTCACACTGACCAATGATATGAAAAGAATCAATATTGAGAAGCTCCTTCAACATGCTCAGCTCTTTAACGCTCTCAGATCGAAATGTATCACTTATGTAAAATTCTTCAAAATCAGCACCCCTTTCTGACTGTCCATAGCCTCTTCTGTCATACATGACTACCCTGTAACCTTTTTCAACTAAGGGTGGATATATATCCTTCCATATTTTTGTGCAGCCAAAACCATGGTGGAGAAGGAGGATGGTATCACCAGAGCCATGGATCTCGTAGTATATCTTCATTCCATTTATATGTTCGAAAGGCATTCATATCTCCTATTTGGGGGTAATATTTTTTCTTCGTTTTAATGATTAACAGATTTCATTAATGATCTCTCTCACAGATGGTGCATCAGAGACCAAACCAGCCACCTGTCCGGCAGGTAATACGCCGGCTTCCAGGTTCCCTTTAATCCATGCATCCTCCATAACTTGTCTGGTAAAACCTGGGCGGGTAGACTCTTCCCCCTTTATCAATCTTTCAACGAGGCTCGTTCGTAATGCACGGATTTGGAATCGCCCC
>JAFDDS010000113.1 GCA_019310745.1 Deltaproteobacteria bacterium
TTGATCCGCCAGTAAAAGCCAGAATGGCTAGATCATCTGTTGGATCAATTTTTACCTCTATAGCTTTAGCCTCATGATCCGCAATCAATTTTCTCAAATGGTAAGTACCTGGTATTTCTCTCATTTCTTCCGTTTCAGCAGGAGAGTAATCTTCATAGGAAGTGATAATAATATTCTTAAGCCTTGTTCCGCTTTTCGCTGAGTTAACCAGACCAAGATGCCTATCAAAACAAATGATTGTTTCAGCTCCTGATTCTAGCACCTGGTGTCTTAATTCAGGTGCTTTTAGGAGCGGGCTGCAAGGGACAAGGATGGCTCCTGTCTTAAGAATGGCAAAATCGCTAATGATGAACTGAGGACACGTTGGGAGAAAGACGATTATTGTGTCTCCCTTTTCTATGCCAAGAGCAATAAGGGCATTTGCCAATGTATCCACCTGGCGTTTTAGTTCTCGATATTTCATTCGTTTTCCAAAATAATAATAAGCAT
Source organism: Deltaproteobacteria bacterium (assembly GCA_019310745.1). Next base: position 490 of record JAFDDS010000113.1, read on the forward strand.
CCTTCCCTGAGAATTTCTCTGCTGCCTCGTCTAAAATGGTAAAGAGAGGTTTTTTTGGATATTCAATGGTGGTTTTAAGTTTAAAGGGCCCTAGTTTATAACTCTTCAGCCAGGGTTTATCAGCATAAGACTCCATCTATTTTTCACCTTTATAAATTTGGTTGATAATTTCTTTCAGCCCTAATTCTCTCAATTTCTCTGGGGTTGGCTTGCCAGTGGTTTTATCCCAACCGCGGAATTCATAGTAAGGATCCAAAAAAATTTCTAATTTATTGACTTGACCTACTGCCGGACCTTCGGGAAGGGGCTCTTCCAATAATCTCTTTGGTAAGGTATCGTCGGCTCGAGTGAGCCCCTCTCTCACATTAAAGGCTCTTTCCAAATTGTAAATTCTTTCACCAGTTTTTCTAAATTCCTCGACCCCAAACTCCCAGCCAGTAAGGGCTGCAATTATATCGGACCATTCCTTGGCATCCAAAGACATTCCCATGAATTTACAAGATCCGGCTGCATCAAAAACCGTTAAAGCATCTTCCATATCTTTAACTACCTTCGCTTCCTCGGGATTTTCTTGGAGAGGATCCTTGATTTCACTTTCCTCTATCACCAGAAAGGGAGAGGCAAGAAAAGTTGGTCCCTGGACATAGGCAGTGACATGGTCACCGCCGCGATTGGCAGTAGCAAAGGCAAGACCAGTAATCTTTGCGGCTCTTGAATCATATGCTGCCAGTTCAAGGCCCTTAACATTCATAGCAAATCTTTCTGATCCCTGACCCAGTCTTTGAGCAATTCGTCTGGTCCCCTCAGCCAATAGATCGCCAACACCTTCCCGTTTGGCAATTTTGTGAACAAGCTTTATCATAGTTTCGGAATTGCCAAAATATATTTCCATCCCTCCGGTACTCTCCTTTGTTATAATTCCTTTTTCAAAGCATTCCATTATAAAAGCAATCGTACTGCCAGTTGAAATAGTATCCAGACCATAATCATTGCAGAGATAGTGAGCCATTGTAATTGCTTCAAGGTCGGAGATATCACACATTGCCCCAAAAGTTCCGACGCTTTCGTATTCCGGGCCCTCACCTTTTTGCCCGGCATACGGGCCTTTTCTGATTTCTGAATCCCGGCCACATTTAATTGGACAGGCAAAGCAACCCACAGGGCGTACCAGGACCTTTTCACTCAAGGCCTCTCCATTTATCTTCTCAACAAACGAGCAGACTCCAGTTTGCCAGTTTCTGGTTGGTAAGCCCCCACAGACATTGACCATATCCAAAACCAAGTTTGTCCCGTATGCCTCTAAACCTGCACCTAAGATAGATTCACCGAGAAGCTCAAATTGTTTATCAGCTACTTTTTTAAAAGCCCTTTCATCGGCAATTTGGATTTTTCTTGCTCCCCTCACTGCAATAGCCTTTAATCTCTTAGAGCCCATTACAGCCCCCACGCCACATCGACCAGCTGCCCGATGAAGGTCATTCATAATTGCTGCGTATCTAACCAGATTTTCTCCAGCTATGCCAATACTGGCAATATTGAATGTCTCACCTAATTTTTGTTTAAGCAGCTCAGTCGTTTCTGAAACATTCTTCCCCCAATAATCAGTTGCATCTCTAAGTTGAGCCTTTTCATCATCAATAACTAGATACACTGGTTTTTCAGAAATACCTTCGAAAATAATGCCATCATAACCTGATTGCTTAAGATCAACACCCCACCTACCGCCTGAACTGGACTGAGCCCAGATATTGGTTAAAGGAGATTTAGTAACAACACTGTAACGGCTGGCACTAGGAGAGGCGGTTCCGGTCACGAGACCGGAAAAAAAGATAAGCTTATTTTCCGGCCCTAAAGGATCTATTCCCGGTTTATTTTCATCAAATAAATATTTACTGGCTAACCCTCGACCACCTAAAAATTTCTTTGCCATCTCTTCGGGTATCTCTTCTTTGAGGATTTTCCCCTCTGTCAAATTCACTCTTAAAATTTTTCCCATCAATCCAAACATTTTTTCACCTCCCTACATCGCATAGTGCCTAGAAATAAACCATAGTATATTGCACTTAAAAAAAGATATCTAAAATTCGACACCTGCGCACTTCCCCTTGTGCCTATATACCAAATGTATTTTGTAATCCCTTTAAAAGAGCTTTAAATGATTTAGTTTTCTCTGATTCCAGGTCATCGGGAAATATATCGCTCACCATACTCGACAAGTCTACTAATCTAATAGATGCCTGCGCAGCTGCCGTTAGTTTTGCTGCTTTCCTGAATTCAAAGGGTACTAATTTTATCTTGCGAGTGGCTAGTTCTTTGACTATATTAAGTTCTTTCTTCATTATTCTTTTCCATCTTTCATAATCTCCTTCAAGAATAAAATCCCCACTCCTGCCTGCTTCGCTTGGCACCAGTCTAACCGAATGGCATTCACCATGCCATAAATCCATGAAAATAAAAATATCATCATCTAACCCGGCCTGAGGGTCAGACTTAAGAACCAGCACTACCGAGCCTTCCCAGTTTTTGGCAATCTCTTTGTATCGCTCATCCTCTTGAATCTTTTTTTCAAATTCAGAGACCCATTCCGGAGTACCCACTATGTAAGGTTTTTGTTCCGATTTTTTTCTTTCCTCAACTATTTTGGCATAATTATCATCCCATTCTTTAGTTCCATATTGATACATGATGTATCCTCCTTATATAAAATCTATTATTCCCATGAAATCCTTAATGCCTCCCTCTCAAAACATTGCCTATTTATTAGGCATTTGCGACATAATATATTCTGCCATTGCGGTAATAGTTAGGCTCGGATTCACCCCAAGATTAACAGGTACATTGGAGCCATCCACAATGTAGAGATTGGGGTAACCATGGATTTCTCCAGTAAAATCTACTACTCCTTTTCCAAGGGTTTCGCCCATCACAGCTCCGCCTAATATATGGGCTGTGGTTGGGACGTCGAAAAGAACTTCTGGCCATGCACTCATGGGTTGACCGTCTATTTTTTCACCCATATGTCTAGCAATCTCGTTGGCGATGGGAATATATGATGGTATTTTTTTAGATCCAGGCATAAGTTCAGAATTCATGCTTCGTTTACCCAAACGCCACCAACGACGCTTATAGTCAAAACGAATGTTATTCTCTAATGTCTGCATAACTAGCAGAATAGGCGTCCGCGCCCCCCAGCCAAAGATCCAAAGGGATTTCAAAAACTTTAATGGATGTTGCAATACATTACCAATAAATCTCACCCAGCGAGGCATGCGACCGCCGCCATCAGTAAGTAATGTTGCCAAAATCCCCAGAACATCCGAGCCTTTATTAAACCGCACAACTTCGACATGAGTACTTTCATCTGGATAAATCCCTGATGTAATTGAGATTTGATCGGAATAATCCGCGTGCTTATCATTGGCTTTTACACTAAGCAAAGCTTCAGAGTTGGTACGGACAAAGTTACCCAATTGATCAGAAAGTCTGGGCAGCAGGCTTTTACTTTTGCACTCCATGAGTAATTTGACAGATCCCATGACTCCCCCGCTGAACACAACACCATGAGCTTGGAAGATTTTTTTTGGGTGACGGAAACCAGTCGATTTTCTGCTAAGAACTTCATAGCCTTCATTGAAAGGACGAACGCCGATGACTTCCGTTTCAGGACAAATCGTAACACCATACTTATTTTCTGCCAGATAAAGGTAGTTTTTATCAAG
>JAFDDS010000114.1 GCA_019310745.1 Deltaproteobacteria bacterium
CTTCTTTATTAATTCAATTCCATTAAATTCCGGCATATTGATATCAGTAATTAAAAAGGTATATTTTCCATTTTTTATTCTCTGTAATGCATTTTTTCCACTGTTCTCTGAATCAGCATTAAACCCTAGACTTGACAGTAATTCTGTTACAACCTTTCCTACCTCTATCTCATCATCAACAACCAGAAGATTTTCTTTATGATATTCCTGTTCCATGATTACATAACCTCATATACCTTCTGATTATATTTGTCAACTAACTCTCCAAGTAATGAATTTTGAAAACCTTTAATAATCTTTACCCTCACCAATTGCCCTTTAAAATTTTTTTCAGCAAAAAAATTGACAACCTTATTTCCTAACGTTCTTCCTGTGAGCTGGCTGTCCTCTTTTTTCCCAGGGCCTTCTACTAAAATTTCTTGAATTGTTCCCTCCAGTAGTTTGTTTTTTGATAAGGTTATCTTTCTTTGCTTTTCCTGCAATATAGATAGGCGTCTTTGTTTTTCTTTTTCCTCCAATTTTCCCGGTAACTGTAATGCCTTGGTTTTGGGCCTTTCAGAATATTTAAATGAGAACAGGTTATCGAACTCTATTTTATCTATTAATTGCAGGCTATCTTCAAAATCCTTCTCAGTTTCACCTGGGAATCCAACAATCAAATCGCTTGTAACTGTTATATCAGGCCTTGCTTTTTTTATGCGCTCTACTAAAGAAATATATTTATCTCTTGTGTATCTTCTATTCATAAGCTTAAGTATATTATCTGAGCCTGATTGAACTGGCAGGTGAATATGAGGACAAAGGCTTGTTAATTCTCCAAAAGAACCTATGAGTTCATCGGATAGATCTTTTGGATGAGATGTTATGAAGCGAAGTCTTTTTGAGCCCGCTATACTATCCAACTCCTTTAGCAAACCAGGAAATGTTGGCAAGGCATTGTTTTTGGTATTGTAGGAGTTTACATTTTGTCCTAGAAGGGTAATTTCCTGTATACCTTGACTTATCAAATATTTAGACTTATTAATGATGTCTTCTGCTGGAAGGCTTATCTCCCTGCCCCTCACAAAAGGAACAATGCAATAAGAACAAAAATTATCACATCCCTCCATAATTTTTAAAAAAGTTGTAACCCTTCCTTTTACGTACCCGTTACATGTGGGTAATGTGGATGGTTCACAGGCTAAATCAAGGGAGGAGGTCTTCCCTCTTCCTTCCTTGATTTGAGCAAGAAAATCATCGATGCGGTAAATATTTCTTGGGCCCAAAACCAAATCAACATATGGAAAGTGTTGTAGGAGATTTGTTCCTTTTTCTTGGGCGACACATCCGATGATGCCAGAAATAATATCTGGCTTCTTCCTCTTTAAAGAAGCCAAGCGACCAATAAGGGTTAATGCCTTTTGTTCAGCCTTTTGTCTGACTGTACAGGTGTTTATCAAGATAATATGAGCATCATCAATGCTATTTGTTTTTTTATATCCTTTATTTACAAGGATTTGGCTGATAGTGTCAGAATCATACACATTCATCTGACACCCAAAGGTTTTTATATAAAATAATTGATCCATGTGGCACCTCCGTGCCTACGGTAGAGAAAAGCTTATCCTATCAATACAATTTCTCTTTATTAACATGGATACTTCCCTCTTTTTGTAAAGATTTTATAAGTGAAACTATATCTTCCTTGCACCCGGGTACTATAGAGATTTCAATCTCACCATTTACTGGATTAATAGTTCTCATAGATGCCATGCCATCGTATGATTCTATTATCCATTGCAAATAACATATTTCCTTTCTATCTATAGACAAAAGATATTTACCGGTTTGTCTCATTGTAAGATGATTCGCCCCATTTCAGTTTTGTTCTTAAAATATCAAAATAGTCCTGACCAGGGGATTTAATGAGCTTAAGTTTTTTTTCTGATTTAGAGATAACAACCCTGTCATTATTTATAAGATCAAAGCCAACCTGGCCATCAAAGGTGAGTGTGACTTGCTCGCTGTTTTCTCCCATTTCTATCTCTATTACTGATTTATCAGGCAATATAATAGGCCTATGTGTCAATGTAAATGGGCATATTGGAGTTAATATCAATGCATCTAAATCCGGGTAGATTATCGGGCCTCCAGCAGAAAGATTATAACCTGTTGAGCCCGTAGGAGTAGATATTATCAACCCATCTGCTCTAAAGGTCGTCAAAAAACGATCATCAATAGATACCCTAAGATCAATAATTCTGGCTAATGCACCTTTGTTAATAACCACGTCATTTAAGACCGAAAAACGACATTTTTCTTCACTATTTCTTAAAATACTAGCCTGCAACATGAGCCTTGTTTCAACAGCTATCTCTCCAGTTATAAGCTTTTCTATTTCCTTATAAAGTCTTTTTAATGGAATCTCTGTTAAAAAACCTAATCCTCCAAGATTGATACCCAAAATAGGTAGACCATATCGTCCAATCTTTCTGGCAGCCCCCAGTAATGTTCCATCTCCACCTAATACAACAACCCAGTCGGCTGTATCTGGTATAATTGTTTCTTCCTCAAGGTATTGGTTTAAGGCGGGACTCGATGTCATCTCTTCTGTGTATACCTTTATTCCCTTTTCTGTAAACCAATGCGTTAATAGTTGACACTCCCTTTTTGCAGGCTCAAAATCATGCTTGAAAATTATTCCGACTGATTTAGGTATCTTTTCCATTTGCATTGACAATTTGTTATTCTATTCTTGATTTTCTCGTAAAAAGCCCTTTTTTTCGCTCATCGCCAAAAATTCGACCCAAGGTCCTGAGAAGGAGTATGTGTATGTCTTTTTTTGTCAAATGCCCAAAACAAAGACCCGTTCAGGGGCGTTTCAAAAAGGTGCAGATGTACTGAGCAATAGAAGACAAGGACACATTGCTTTGCACCATTTTGAAACGGCCCACTACTATGAATTTATAGGGCATTACAAAAAAAGACATACACATGCTCCTCAAATAGTTTGGCGATTTTTATCCGCCCGAGGCGGATTAACGCTCAGCATTGTATGAATTTTTTTCCAAAAGTGGCAAAAATTGCTCGCAAAAGCCTTTTTACGAGTTAGTCATTCTTGATTCTTAATATTTGACAAAATATGCGTGCAACCAGCACCTGAGCGAAACCGCCTACCTGGTATTCATTGACCAGTTTTAACGTGAGGTCACTTAGCGGATTACTTTGCCAATTACTCTCCAGTCATCAATCGAACCCGAAGTCGTATCAACCAGAAGATGTAAAATATGTAGAGAAGGATATAACCTTTTAAGGTCCTCCAAGTCAACTGGCTGGAATTTTTTTTTATTATTCATATAGGCCTGAATAGTTAAGGCGTTTGACTCATAATTTTCCTTGGTTCTCTTCGATATCCTTTTAAAAGAAATCTCTTGGGGGCATTGTGTCTCCTGAATAACAAAAATTTTGTTATGTCGTGCGGCCACTTCGGCAGCCCTCCTTCTTAGCTCTTGGGTAATAAAGGTTGCATCCAGAATGATTCCTTCACCCTTAGCTACAAGCTCATCTGCGAGAGAAAATATTTCATTGTAGACGAGCTCCCTTTTTTTCATGTCGGATGCAACCTTCTCATCAAATATGTCCTCATTTTTTAATACTTCAAGCCTTATCAGATCTGTCCTTATTATCTTATAGCCTTTAATTTTGGCTATAACTTCTGTGGTTTCCGTTTTGTAGGAGGCAGGAAGTCCACATGCGATCACTACTGTTTCAGGTTGCAGTTCTTTTTTCATGAAATCTACAAAATGTTCCCTCATGATTCCCTTACTTTATATAGGATCTGGCAAGCTTAAAATACTTGCTTGATGTTTTCTTAGCTTCCTCTTTTTTCCCCCTCCCTATATTTGCATCATCGAGCTGGAAACTGTTTACCTTCCCCCGCACAATTGCCCGATAGATCTTATAAAATATAAGCAAGGAATTCACATCGTGCTCATTTGCCATTTCCTTATAGACATCCCAAAGTTTTTCAGAAAGCCTGTTTCCTCCATAATATTCCAAATCCATAAGCAGGAAAGCAATGTCAGCTATAGTATCAGTATATCTAAACCTGCTGTTAAATTCAATACAATCAAATATTGGGAGATTTTCTGAAAGGCAAATATGCTCCATATGGAGATCTCCATGACAATCTCTTATCTTTTTACTATTTATTCGGCTGATGAAA
>JAFDDS010000115.1 GCA_019310745.1 Deltaproteobacteria bacterium
TGGGGGGAAGTGCGGCCAGAGAGATATATCGCAATTTTGAGAAACGGTTTCAGGTAAAACTCCAGGCACTTTACTCTCTTACAGAGACGCCTTTTGCCATTATGGGCCCCAGAGAGGGGACACGACCAAGGAAACCTGGGGGAGTTGGTGTTCCTATGGAGCACCCTGACCCATCGATTAAAAACGAGGCTAGGATTATTGATGATACAGGCGCAGAGGTTCCGTACGGACAACAGGGAGAAATCATTATCAGAAATCCTGAGACCATGATCGGGTATTTTAAGGATCCTGAAAAGACAGCCGAGACAAAAAGAGACGGTTGGATTCATACAGGTGATATAGGGTATCAGGATGAAGATGGTTATTTCTTCTTCGTAGGAAGGAAAAAGGAAGTCATACGTCGAAGGGGTGAACTCGTTTCTCCTTCTGAGATAGAATCCGTTATCAATAGCCATACAAGTGTTCAGGAATCGGCTGTTATTGGTGTTCCCTCTGGCTTAGGAGTGGGGGAAGAGGAAATAAAAGCGTATGTGCGTTTGAAGCTTGGTGAAACCGTGACACCCCAGGAGCTTATATCCTGGTGTAATGAGAAATTAGCGGAATTCAAGACTCCCCGTTTCCTGGAATTTCGCGATGATTTTCCCAGGAGCGCTGTAGGCAGGATTCAAAAAAATTTATTGACAACAGAAAAACGGAACCTCACAGAGGGATGCTATGATCGTTTTAGGAGCGACGAAGCATGAGGTGCTACTCTGTAAACCGATGTGACGTGCGGGTCAAGCGAGGGAATGGTTCGTGTGGGAATGGTTCGAGATTGAAGAGAAAAGTAAACTTGATACCTTTACGACGGTCGTGTATAGACCCGCTGGTTTTGAAAACGAAACTCCCTACACGCTGGCAGTCGTTCAATTTCCCATTGGCATGAAGGTGTTCGGTCAAATCGACAAGAATATACCCCCCAAAGAAATATCGATGAGTGAGGATTTGAAATAGAATCTGATATGCCCTTTGTTTGGTCAAAGAAAGTGGTTTTGTGGTTATTTCTTTTTTAGTGTCGGTGTTGCAGGAAAGTATTTCAGGAGGTAATTTATGGGAAAAATAGGGATTATAGGAGTTGGTCAGAGCAACTTTGTTCGTGGATATCCTGGTTCAATCCGGGAACTGGCCTTTGAGGGCTTTAGAGAGGCGATGCTGGATGCTGGAATTTGTACAGAAGATATTAATGCATCTATTATATGTTCAGCGCCCGAGTTTGACAAACAGCGTTCGCCATCTGGTGTCCTTACAGAGTATCTGGGGCTTACGCCCCAGCCAACTTTTTATTTGGAAAACCAATGTTCTTCAAGCAGTATGGGCTTGAGAGTGGCGTATTCATTGATAAAGGCAGGTCTCCACGATGTGATTGCAGTGATCGGTTTTCAGAAGATGTCGGAAATATCATCTTCAGAGTCTCAAGAAAGGATGGGCCGTTCGGCTGATATCCAGTGGGAAAGCCCTTTTGGCACCATGATGCCAGCCGGTTACGCCATGTATGCCAGAGCACATATGGATAAGTATGGCACCACTTCTGAAGATTTGGCTCTGATTAGGGTCAAGGCCGCTACTTATGGACCTATCAATGATAAAGCCGTATATCGCAAGCCGATAACTTTAGATATGTTTTATGATTCGCAAAATCCTATTTCCGGTAATGTTGCCACGCCATTAAGGGTTGGCGATTGTTGCGCAAACGCTGATGGAGGCTCTTGCCTGATTGTGGCTAATGAGGAAAAGGCAAAATTGCTTTGCGAAAAACCGGTATGGATTCTTGGTCTGGGCGCTGCTTCCAGCAATGTAAATATGTCGGGACGAGAGGTATTCACTGGCCTCACAGTGGCTCGAGATGCAGGGAAGCAAGCCTTCAAAATGGCAGGTGTTACGGCCCAGGATATCGATGTAGCTGAAGTGCATGACTGCTTTACCATTGCAGAACTTATGGCATATGAAGACCTGGGTTTTGCAAAACCAGGCGAGGGGAAAGAACTGATAAGGGCTAAAGAAACTTACAGAGAGGGAAAGATACCCATAAATGTGGATGGCGGCCTTTTGTCCAAAGGACATCCCATAGGGGCAACCGGTGGTTCACAAATAAGAACAATTGTTCTACAGCTCAGAGGGGAAGCAGGTATAATGCAGGTAAAGAGCCCAGAAATAGGGCTTGTTCATAATGTAGGCGGTGTAGGTGTGGCCGGAGTTGTTACGATTTTGGGGAGGGGATAATATGCCGAAAAAGGAGCTGGATGAGAGATTTAAAAAATTTGGAACGGTAAGTTTTATATCTGCAAGTAAGGTGAATGATTTTATAGATTTCCTTGATAAAGGCAAAATCATGGGCACTGAATGTAGAAAGTGTGGTGAGAAATTTTTTCCTCCAAGGTCAGATTGCTGCCAGTGTTTTTCTTCTGATATGGAGTGGTTTGAGGTCTATGGGAAGGGGAGACTCGTGACTTACAGCAAGCTGGAATATGCTCCACTGGGGTTTGAGGAAGACCTTCCTTATTGCATAGCCCTTCTGGACTATGGAGACTATAAAGTCTTTGGCAGGGTTGATAATGATCTTCCTGAGGAGGAGATAAGGATAGGTATGGAGATGCAGACTGAAGTGAACACACTGTCTAATGGGCAGTTAAATTATGTATTCATAAAAGGATGACCAGGTTTGCTGCGCCTTGCCTTTGATACGACACATACGTCTGAAACTTAATCGTCAAAATTGAATCCTGTTCGAGACCTTTAAATTGCTAAAATTCAGGAGGTAGAAGCACATGGAGATTAAAAAAATCACGGTCATGGGTGCTGGTTTTATGGGGTCGGGAATTGCACAAGTTGCTGCTCAGGCCGGTTATAATGTAATATTGAATGACGTTACGCAACAAAATGTGGAAAATGGTATGGAAAATATATCCAAAAATTTGGAAAGGAGGGTAGGAAAGGGAAAGCTTAGTGTTGACACTAAGCTTTCTGTCATGAATCTTATCAGTAAAAGCGCCAATCTGGAAGATGCCAAAGATTCCGATTTTATTATTGAGGCTATCTTTGAGGATTTTGATACAAAAAAGAAGGTGTTCCAGAAATTAGACCGGATCTGCCGCCAAGATGTAATTTTTGCTTCTAATACCTCATCAATTTCCATAACTAAGTTAGCCGCAACAGTTAATCGCCCAGACAGATTTATAGGTATGCATTTCTTTGCCCCGGTACCTGCAGTGAAACTGGTAGAAATTATAAGGGGGATAAAGACATCTGTTGAAACGGTTAATATGACTGAGGAAATAGTTTCCAAAATAAGAAAAGAGAGTGTACGTGTCAAAGATGTTCCTGGATTTTTGGTAAACAGAATTAATCATGCTTTGAGGAATGAAGCGTATAGGTGCTTGGCAGAGAATGTTGCATGTATTCAAGATATAGATAAGGCGGTAAAATATGGGCTGGGGCATCCAATAGGGCCTTTCGAATTGGCAGATTTTCTCGGATTGGATGTTAATCTTAATGTAGCAAAAATACTCTATGACGGTTATAAGGATGTTAGATGGTGCCCCAATATTTTACTCGAGCAACTGGTCGTTAGCGGTGACTTGGGCAGAAAAACAGGTAAGGGATGGTATGATTATACTTCGGGTGAAATGAAGCCCAGAACGGATATTGAAATTTAGTGCCACATTTATGATTCTGTCCTTTTTGGATGCTCGAATTAAAAGCCCCGTGCCAATCAATGCCCTCGAGGTTTTTCGTGACAATGGAAAACCAGCTAACCCCTGGCTAGAACTTATCTAAAAAGGTAAACGTTCATCTCTCTGCCCCCTTCTGCTCGAGTCTATTTTTCAGTTACGTTCGGTAAAGTTTCGGGGTACATAGTGATACGTGGAACCGTTTCTGCTTTACAGAAATTGGCCTGTGTTTTGGGAGAATATTTACTTCGTCAGGCAGCTCATTTTTATCCATCCAGTCGATTGCTGAGTTTAGCCCAACAGCCAGCTTAAAGACATAACTTGGCGAGAGATTTCTATCGCATTTGGCAAAGGAATGCTATACCCTTCTTCCTCCCATAAAGCGGACTGCCAAAAAGGCTTAATCCTAGAGGTTCCTTTAAGTCAATCATGAGCGTCTGATTTAGCATGCTCAGTAATGAGTTAATGTAGTAGCGTTCTCTAGTCGGTG
>JAFDDS010000116.1 GCA_019310745.1 Deltaproteobacteria bacterium
ATGGCTCTTCCAAAAAGATGAAAACATTGGCTGGAAAATCATGGATCAGGCCATGGAAAAGATGAAGCAGCTGGCCCACTTTGCCGAACCCATTGCAGAGGATGGCGTTTCACCCACATTTAAACCTGCACAGATTGAGAAAAATCAGGCCATCGGGATAGCCCTGAAAAAGGCATTAGAGGATGTCCAAGCTGACTGGGATCGGCATATAATATTAAAGGAGAATCCTGAGGTCAAGAGGCATTCGGGTCTCGTTATTAACCTGGATCTGACCATCAAGCAGGAGGACTATCAAGCCGCAGAACTTAAAGACTGGGGCAAGGATAAATAAATACCCAAACTGTTGACCGTTCACGGTTCACCGTTCAGTGGTTCAGGGATAATTAATAATACAATCTTACATCAACCTTTGAATCTTTTAGCGCTCATGGTTAGACAAAGAGGACCCAGTTTGCTCATGACTTCGATTTGAAGGGACTAATTCAGGATAAGGTCAGGCTGTATCTATGCACAATACGGATATAGATTTTTATTCAAAAAGGAGAAATGACACATGAAACGCTTCGGTTGGCAAGTTGTTTTAGGCCTATTTCTGGTTGTATTATCGATAATGTTTTATCTTCTTCATTATGCAATATTTAGAGATCCGCATCATATATTCATCTACCTGATAGGGGATATTGCCTTTGTCTTTATCGAGGTTTTAATGGTTACCTTGATTATACACCGGTTGCTGAGTGTAAGGGAAAAACGCTCCCGGTTGGAAAAGTTGACTATGGTCATTGGAGCCTTCTTTAGTGAAGTTGGAACAAAACTCCTCGCTTTTTTTTCCGATTTTGACCCTACATTGGATAACATTAGAAGAGAGCTTATTGTAACCAACAATTGGTCTGAGAAAGAATTTTCTAAGATAAGCAAACGGCTTAAGAACTACAATTATGGAATTGAGACTCAAAAGGTCAACTTTAAAGACTTGCGCAGTTTTCTTATAGAAAAAAAAGACTTTTTACTAAGGTTATTGGAAAACCCAAATTTATTGGAGCATGAAGCCTTTACAGACCTTCTTCGCTTGCTGGTGATATAAAAAGAGCATACATCCTGCTTGTTCATCAATGGTTGGACTATATGAAATATCTGAAAAATAATTATCCATATCTTTTCTCTCTTGCCATGAGAACAAATCCCTTTGATCAGGAAGTATCACCACTAGTAAAATAAATAAGGTATTATATTCGATACCATTTTCGAACCTCCAAGGAATGCCTGTCTCGCCATTCTGAGGTAACGTGAACACAAAAACTCAACGAGATTTTATACGGATGAATAAAGCGTTAAAGAAACTATAAGAAAAACTGCACAAAAAGAAGATGAATGAGTGAATATTTTCAAGGGGTAAGCGTTGAATATAAGGATTATTTAAAGAAAATTCTTTTTGAAATGCGCAGGAAGTAAAGGCAGAAAGCAATGGACTATATTGCTGTGCGAACAATCTTACCTATCTTTATTCTGATAGGAATGGGTCTCGTTTCAAGAAAAACAGGAGTGTTACAATCTGGTGATGAACGAGTGCTGAGCTCCTATGTATACTATTTTGCCTTACCAGCACTCCTTTTTATCAACTTAGCTGAAACAACTTTTACCAGGGAAACCCTACAATTTATGCTTGCAGGCGTTATTCCTGTTCTCATAGTGATACCCTTTTACTGGCTTATGAGAGTTATATGGAGATTCTCAAAAAACACCCTCTATCTGCTCATTTTAAGTACTGTTTTTGGTAGTACAGCCTTCTTTGGTATCCCTTTTATAATGTTTGCCTTCCCCACATACCAGGGTGAACACCTGGCAATATTATCAGTGGTTTCTATCTCACCAGTGAGTATAACCATAGCTATAACAACTCTGGAACTCTACAAACTTGGAAAAACAACTATCTGGAAAGGGCTAAACCAGGTGGTAAAAAAGCTTTCAACAAACCCACTGATACTATCAATTCTATCTGGTATTCTCATAACCTTTATTGGAATTAAAATCCCTGCTCCTCTATCAAAATCTTTGCATATGCTGGGAAGCAGTACTACTATAGTAGCTATCTTTATGTTGGGTGTTTTTCTCTATGGAAGAAGGTATACAAATATAACGAAAGCCCTTACCTTAAGTTTACTGAGGATAATAATCTTACCAGTTGTAGCACTTCTCATCACAAAAATGTTTAATCTCCCCACCATAGAAAGAGCGATACTGGTCCTTATGCATAGTGTACCAGTTGCTATTTCTATGATTATTCTCAGCGAACGGTACGGATTTTTTAAGGATATAATTGCCTCTCTCATTTTAATTTCCTCAATTGGAGCGGCAGTATATTTAAACGTGTGGCTTTGGCTATTAGGGTATGGTTTGTAAACAATACAATAGGAGGGAAACATGAGAGTACGAGATTTTATGAGTACGAATGTGGTAAGCGTTGATGAAAAAACATTAATTGATGATGCCAGAAAAATAATGGAGGCCCATAAGATCAGAAGACTGCCAGTGATGAAAAAGGATAAGCTGGTAGGCCTTGTCACCAAGCACATGCTTTTAGAGGCAGCGCCTTCACCAGCTACATCTTTTAGTATCCACGAAATACACTATCTTCTGGCCAAGATGACCGTCAAAGATATCATGATCAAGAATCCTGATACTATCTCCCCTGACATGCCTGCTGAAGAAGCACTGCAATTAGGCCAAGAAAAAGGCTATGGTGCGTTTCCAGTAGTTGAAAATAAGAGACTTGTTGGTATGGTTACCGAGTCAGATATTGTGAGAATGATGACACGGGTTTTGGGGGTAAAAGAAAAAGGCAAGAGAATAGATATAAGGGTCTCTAACGAGTTTGGTACCATGAAAAAGATCATGGAAATCCTCGATAAGAATAAAACGGTGTTGTTAAGCATGATGACTCTCCCCCCTGAGGAGTGGGAAAAGGATTGGCTGGTAATGTTACGGTTAAAGAGTGGAGATGCTGGCCCGATAGCCATGCAGTTAGGATCCTCTGGTTTTAATGTTACCTATGTGGGGTAGATTTTTCCTCAGCAGATAATAAGCTTGAAGATGATAATCGGTGATAGTGAAGGTATCGAATATTTAAAAATGATCCCATAAGAAAGGAGGTACTATGAAAGGCTTTGAGTATGAAATTACAAAGCACCCAGCGGAAGCCTTCAAACAAATCATTTACTTTTGTACAGAAACTGGACAATGTAAATTGGATGAGGTTCCGGGTGATCAGACAGAAATCCTCGCCAACATGTTAAATGAGAAGGGGAAACAAGGCTGGGAGTTAGTGCAGATTTCTTTTGGCAAAGAAGGCTTGATGGCGTTTTGGAAAAGGGAGCTGCACTTGTCCTAAAAGAGGAAAATATCGAGGGAGCCCGATTTGAGAAGCTGCTCAGTGCTGAAATAAAAGCCTAATAGTGTGAGCTTAGTTCACTTCGCTCATTCTCACAGTTAATTGGGAGAAAGAAGTTTTGAGCCGTAGGATCGTGCATCTACGAGCCGGAAGCCCAAACCCATTATTCCAGTGTTCCATCATTCCAACAACCCAATTAGGCGAAGCCCCTAAGTTATGAAAGGAGACTGTCTATGGAAGAAGAGTTAAAGATAGGCTGTGCAAGGCCAACGGGAGGCCCTGTTGGTGAAACAGTTGAATTAGAGGAAGTTAAACCTGAAAGTTTAGCAAAGGAGGTCACTGCTATGATAAAGGTTGGAAAAAAGGCGCCAGATTTCACGGCACCAGGATATCACAAAGGTAGGTTTATCTCGGTGAAGCTATCTGATTATATGGGTAAGTGGGTTGTATTATGCTTTTATCCTGGCGATTTCACCTTTGTGTGAGCAACGGAGATTTCGGCAGTTGCCGAAAAATTTCCCGAATTCCAGAAGCTCGGTGTTGAGATACTTTCCATGAGCGTTGACAGTGTTTTTGTCCACAAGATGTGGGATAAAAATGAACTCTCTAAGATGGTCAAAGGCGGTATTCCTTTCCCAATGCTCTCCGATGCAGGAGGGAAGGTCGGAGCCATATATGGTATTTATGATGAGGATGCAGGGGTTGAAACCAGAGGAAGATTTATAATTGATCCCGATGGCGTAATTCAGGGATACGAAGTGCTCACCCCTCCTGTAGGAAGAAATGTGAGTGAATCTCTGCGGCAAATCCAGGCATTCCAACTTGTGCGAAACAGCAAGGGCACAGAGGCAACACCCTCCGGGTGGAAACCAGGCAAAATGACCCTAAAACCAGGCCCGGATCTGGTGGGAAAAGTCTGGGAGGTATGGAAAACAGAGATGGCTTTTGATTAAGCGAAAC
The DNA here is from genome assembly GCA_019310745.1 of Deltaproteobacteria bacterium. The sequence continues at coordinate 4,349 of JAFDDS010000116.1, forward strand.
AGATTATCGTGTATATGAATATACCCGGTATTCCTCGGAAAAAGTACCCGTAACGCGATCTTGCAAATAATAGATGCAGGAAGTTGTATAAAGCCATTAAAGGGAAATTATACCCAGTGGGAGTGGAAAATAATTTGCGCCTTTGATGAAGAGCAATTCAAAAAGGAGGTATTTATATGGATTTGAGTAAATTTAGTGAAAGCGCGCTCCTTGTGGCAGCACTAAAAAGCGAGATAGATAGCAAAGAGATTTATCAACATACAGCGAATAGGGTTAATAACGCACTGCTAAAAGATAAACTCACCTTCCTCGCCTCTGAAGAAGTAAAACATCGAAATATTATTGAGGGGATCTATAAAGAAAAATTTCCTACCGAAGAATTACAAATCCCCGAAAAATCGCCTGTGCCTATGCCAGAATTAATACTTACTGATGAGATGATGCCTATTAGTGAAGTGTTTTTAATGGCCATGAACGCAGAAAAAGCATCATATGATTTTTATAATGAACTGGCAAGGTTGTATGAGAGCAATCCCAAACTAAAGAAGACCATAGAGTACGTAGCAACAATGGAAATGGGCCATTATAAACTTATCGAAATAGAAAAAGATAACATGATAAAATTTGAAGATTTTGATATCTATTTGCCAATGATTCATGTAGGAGCTTAACAATTTATATATTTGAAATTTT
>JAFDDS010000117.1 GCA_019310745.1 Deltaproteobacteria bacterium
AATAGCCTTGTCTGTCGTTTCTCTATTCTTTTTTTATAGGTACCTTTGTGATTGGAAAATAGAATTTCACGGTCCAATGGAAGGCCCAAAGAATCCTCTTGATGAAGAATTGCTGCGTGGTTTGCTGAATCTGATTTCATAGATACTACCTCCATGGCTAAGATGAGCGCTATAAATACTACAGTTCAACGATACCCAATTATGGTGTGACCGAAATTGTTCTGTGTCTGAAGCCTTGTGTAGTTAAGGCATTTCTTTCACTGTATATGCTACTACCCTGTTAGCAAAAAATGTGGGAATGAGCAAAAGCTTTCTCGTTTTTATATATTCAAGATCAGCGGAATTGATTCTCAAGGCTGTTGTGTCAATAAGCACGATTATTTGACCGGAAGCAGTTACCAGGGATGTTTTGCCACTCCAGTCTGATATGATATAATTTCCTTTCCCATCTGATCTCAGTCCATCTATGCCTGAACCCACCCTTGCTATTGTGGTTACCTTTTTATCAGCCAGATTGATGGCCTTTAACGATCCATCACCTGAGTTGCCTACTAACAGCCTTTTTCCTTCTATGTCAAGACCGTTGGGTCTGATAATTTCTCCTCCCTTCATCCAGACAGCCATGGTGCCGTGTCTCAATGTGTAGATCACGCTGTTTTCAGAGGACATATCAGTTATATAAACATTCCCTGAAGCATCAGTCGCTACATCATTCAAAAACTTTGCTCCGGTCGCCGGATATTTCGCTAGAATCTTTCCGGTCTTTACGTCTATCTCGATCAGGTGGTCAATATCAGAGACATAGAGCTTGTTCTTATAGATGGCTGATCCTTTTGGGGCATGTAATCCCGTTGCCCACTTCAAGACCTCTATCTTTCCATCGAGAGAGACTTTTGAGATAAACCCTTGACCATTCTTCTCCGTGGATTTTCCGTTGATGTTAGAAACATAAAGGACATTTCTGGATTCATCATAAAGGACCGATTCAGGGACTCGAAGCTCTTTTTTTGTTTGCCACTGTTTGTCTACCGTGTATCTGCCTCCGCCAACATCACTCGCATTTACATTATGTAGCCATAAAAACATAAGGATAGAAATACAGGAAACTACAATTAACCCTATTAAAAAGATCTTTTTCATAATAGCCTCCTCTTTAAAAGCATTTTACTTCATCCTTTTCCTTCTTACAATAGTGATGCTAATTTATCTTACAGCGGCCAGCGTGGATACGCTGCGAAGACCATGGTTCTCTTTGCTGGTGTGGGCTTTGTCAGCATTGTATGCTTGTCAGCCCGCCTTATGCTCACTCAGCTGTGTTTCCAGAAGGTCTCGAAGCTTACTGAAAAACAGACCTCTGCGTTGTTGAACGTGCAGTGCTTCCGCGTGCTCAAGGAGAGCTTCATCTTCCTTCTTGTACCTCGTGGGCTCGAGCTGCAGCGCATAAGAATTGACGTAACGTTTCCAGAACCACTCTGCAGAGCCAAACTGGACATAATCTGGATCAAGTGCAGGGATTTGCGCCAAAGAATTGTAGAAGGCCTTCCCTGCTGGGTTATTGTCTATACAGAACACGATATAGGCGAGTCTGTATCGTATACAACCGGTATTTTTAGTGGGAATGGGGTCAGGGCTGTAGGTGTCTTGTTCAGGGGCCCAGAGGAAATGCCCGTAGCAGCTCTGCAAGGTAAAGCAGTGAGGCAGTATGGCAAAGCCATCAATGATGTCCACAATCGGCTCATCAATCGTACGGAGATCCAGTGCCGCCAGAGTGTCGTGGCGGTCTTTGGAGTATCGTGGGTTCTTCACAAACTGCCTCGGTTCTGTGAATGTCTCCAACGGATCTCAACTCCTGTGTGGGGCTCACAATGAGTAATTGCAATTATTTACAGCGTATTAAATAATCATACAACAATTTCCAGGATATATAAATGATCATGATGTTATATTTCAATTTTTTATTGTACCCATATCATCTTAGAATCTGAAGTTTAACCCTGGCCTTTTTTCTCAATATTATTTTTTACATAACTCACAAGCAGGCCGGACCTCATTTACTCTATCTTCTTTATCTCAACCCACCAATGAAAACACCAGCACAATGGAGCCAATTAATAAGGCGAAACTAAGGAGAAGCGCTCCCCACGCCTTGCGCAAGGGCAGTATTGCCATGGCGCTGTCCTCCCGCTCAATATCTTCATCTGCAAACAAATGGACCGGCCAACAGCAGAAACCACGGCGGACTTTCCATGCATTGAACGGATATACAGTGAGCGCACCGACAAATGCACCTAGTGTGATAACGCCCCAGAAAAGCACGCTTCCTGGCCCTCTCATACCCAGATATTTTTCGCATAGACTCATTAAGATTCCTGATGCCGGTAACATACCCATTAACACGAAATTCAGGGAAATAACTTCGGTGAGGAACCTGCGACGGACCGCAGTCCAATATCGATTTCCCATAACAAAACCTGCAAGCGGGGCGTGAAAAAGAAATAACCCAACGATCAGGGGAAGGCCATAGAATCGTGCTACTATTGACCATATACTTGATTCGCTAAAGGATAGGATAAAATATAAGGTAAAAAACGCAAGGGTTATCCCTATGGCATACCCTGCAACAGCGAATACAGTCTCCCCGAGAGCACACCTCCAGGTCGCCACCGCGGCCTGCAGCTCTGGCGAACGCATTGGCTGCCGGTACGAATACACGTAAGCTATCAGTCCTAATGGGCCGAATAGGGCCACAACCAACACCCAAACCAGCCGCATCCCCCAGGGAGCCTGCGTGCCGTGTGCAAGGTCCCAGATCAACACAACAAACGATCCCGCAGCCAGAAGCAGCCAGGCCCATGACCCATTTTTCCAAGGAGTTATCTTCTTCTGATATGCCAGGTACTCCTTTGACGCCTGGTTAACTGTCTTGTGTGAAAAAAGATCCCTGATTCGAGTAGGCGAAGGGGCCCTGGCTAATTCCTCAGCGACATTAAGTGTGAAAACTTCATCAAACTGATGCCAGTGATACAGGTAAATGATGCCACCCTTTAGATCGAAGACATTGGAATACACTGTATTTGCTAAAGGACCTTCTTGGTGAACGGTATCCAAGATGGATCGAAAATGATCTGCTGTGAGGTCATCTTCACCTTGGATCTCCTTTAACATCGCTACTGTGGTATCGTATCGCCAACAAGGATATCTGCCATTTTTTGGATTTGCTCGGTTGAAATTAGTTGAAATCAGGTATCCATTTCCTGTCTGTTTTCTTGTGAAGGTGATTTCACCATCTGGTCCCACACTGATGACAACCGCATCACCTGTCGCATCAGCAAGATGCACTTGGGCCCTCCATGAACTACCCCATGAATAGTTTTTAACCAGATCAATGACTTCTTCCACTGTAGAACACTTCTTTAAAAACTCATAAAAGGGGTTTTTCACCTTGGGCAGTTCAGAATGTGGGTTCAAAACCGCCTTTGGCAGAGCGTTGACATCGAAGGCGAGGCCTTTTTCATTGATACCGCCCTGAGGCCAGAAGTTGTCAAACCCAAAATACACTGCACCATAATCCCCACCACTTGAAGGAACAACCCAATAATACGTATTTGGATTGATCCAATCTTCGTTATTGCCGAAGAGAACCGTGTCGCCGTAAGAAGAAGTGAAGATCGTGCAGGATTCAGGAACATAATCTGAGACGATTGCTTCAACGGAGTGCCCGTCACCACAAGCAACCTGGGCACATGGTGTTCGAGCGGTTTCTAAAAGCAGTACCCCAATGACCACAGCTACAAGCACAACTCCAGCCATTGCATAAATTGCTCTATTCCCTATGTTTTTCATTTCTCTATGTCTTTTTTTGATACCGAATTTCTGTTTCGTGTACCATCACGGCGACAGTCCACTTGAGATAGGTAAGCAAGCCCCCACCTATTAAGTGATCGGAATGATTTCAAAAATATATACACCATGATGAGGAATAGCTTTATTTATGAGCAAATCCCCACGAAAAGGAAAACCCGAACTCTTCTGCTCCACCTATTCGAACTGCAGAAAGAAACGCAGACGCTAACCATTTGCGCATGCCGGCCTTGGTGACAAGATCGTTGTAGAATGTTTCATCTACTCGTTCCCTTTCGATATCATTTTCTAT
>JAFDDS010000118.1 GCA_019310745.1 Deltaproteobacteria bacterium
ATCTCACTGCACCTTTCTACAACTGTTACGAGTGCAGAATCTGGAAAGAGTGGGATCAAGCTCTTTCTTTCAACCGGTGAAACAATTGAGGCAGACTGGGTTCTTGTGGCCAAAGGGATTGTTCCGAATGTAGACCTGGCACGAGATGCTGGATTAAAAATTGGTAAAACCGGTGGGATCGAGGTGAATCAGTACCTTCAAACAAGTGATCCCTCTATTTATGCGGCTGGAGATTGCATTGAAGGATGGAATATGTTAAATGGAGAAAAAATAATTACCGCCTTGGCAACACACTCCAATAGGAATGGAAGGGTCATTGGACGGAATATTCATTTTGGTAATATCGTACCTTTTTTAGGATCATTAAATACTTTCGGGGCGGAAATCTTTAAAACGACAATTGTATCAGCTGGGATAACAGAAAGCGCAGCTAAGGCAGAGGGATTGGATGCCTTATCTGTGGTCAGAAAGGCAACGACAAGAAAGCAGATGTTTAATGGGGAGAATTTCTGGGTTAAGTTGATCGCTGATCCAGACAAACAGACCTTGCGTGGCCTCCAAATGTTGGGGCCAAAGGAAGTCAGCAGGATAGGCGAGAGAGTTCTTCTGATGATAGGTGAAGAGATTCCTTTAGCAAGAATCTCTCAATATGAAACTATCTTTAGCCCTCCTCTAAGCAATGCATATGATCTGATAACAAATGCGGTGGATATTCTCATTGGTGAGTTGCTAAAAATGGGAAAATCTGTTAAATGGTGTTAGGGTAAAAGGATAAGAGTAAGCGAAATTCTCATGTACTTTCAGGGCATCAAGCAGCATTAAAATATTGAAATAATAATGACAAATTTCAAAGCTCAAATGTCAAATCAAGCCCAAAGACCACATGATACAATAAAAATTTTGACATTTAGGCTTGCTACAAATAAAAAGCTCAAAATAGGCGGACAAAAATTGGTAGTACTTAAGTAAGTATTTATAAAAGGGAAGAAAACGATGTCTAAGATATGTGAAATATGCGGCAAAAGACCTGTTGTAGGCAATAATGTAAGCCATGCGCACAATAAAACAAAACGGCGTTGGTATCCAAACCTTCAAACTTTGAGGGTTAAAGTAAAGGGACAGACTAAAAAAATTACAGTGTGCACGAGGTGCTTAAGATCCGGACTGGCATATAAGTAAGCAGTAGGCAGTAAGCAATAAGCAGTTTTATCAAACATTTTTTTCTCCATACTGCCGACTGTTTTTTCAAATCCGCTCTACCTTTAGAACCTCCTTAATTTTTTTTATTTTTGAGATAATATCTCTTAATTGAGCATAATCAGAGACTTCAATAGTGAAGGTGGATATTCCCTTTTTATCAATAGTTGTCTGCACATTTGCGTCTAAAATATTAGCTTCGTTTTGCGTAAATATAGCACTTAAATTCGATAGCATGCCCTTTTTAGCGATATTGGTAACCTTTAATTTTGCTAAATAAGTCATATCTTCGGAAGGTTCCCATTCTACCTCTATTAACCGATCTGGATCAACATCTCTAATGTGCCGGCATTTTTTTGAATGAATAGTGACTCCCCTTCCCCTGGTAATATAACCCACAACTGTTTCGCCTGCTAGTGGATGACAACACTCTGCAAAGCGAATGAGCATATCACTCATCCCTTTAACCTTAATCCCAGTATCTCCCTTTTTTCTTTTTATCTTGTGAACTATTTTCTGGACAAGGCCCTCTGTCTTATCCTCTTTTATCCCTAAATGTGGAACAAGTCGGTTAAGAACCTGCTTTGCTGAGATTTTACCATACCCGATATTGGCCAAAAGATCGTCTTTAAATTTAAATTAAATTTCTTAAGCTCTTTTTCCAGGATGTCTCTTCCGATAGCTAAACTCTCTTTCCTTTCTTCTTTTTTTATCCATTGTCTGATTCTGGTTTTGGCAGTAGATGTCGTTACAAACTTTAGCCAATCTTTACTGGGTTTATGATTCTTGGAGGTAAGGATTTGAATTATATCTCCAGTTTTAAGCTGATGGGTTAAGCGAACGATTTTTTCGTTTACCTTAGCACCTATACATCTGTTCCCAATCTCGGAATGGATACTGTACGCAAAATCAATAGGAGTTGCTCCTTTGGGAAGTTCTTTTACCTCTCCTTTAGGTGTAAAAACATAGACCTCATTGCTAAAAAGATCCAGCCTCACTGTTTCTAAAAATTCCTTTGGATTGGTCAGGCTTTTCTGTGATTCCAGCAACTGTTTCATCCATGCATATTGGGTAGACGTTTCTTTGTCTGATTCATATCCTTCTTTATATCTCCAGTGAGCAGCGATTCCCTCTTCGGCGATTCTGTCCATATCCCATGTTCTTATCTGTATCTCCATTCTTTCACCCAGAGGGCTAATTACTGTGGTGTGCAAAGATTGATACATATTGGCCTTAGGTAGAGAGATATAATCTTTGAAACGACCTGCGACAGGGTTCCACATGGAATGGATCAGACCTAAAACCTCATAGCAGTCCTTTACAGAACTTACTATTATCCTGAAGGCCAGGATATCATATAATTGGTCTATATTCAGATCCTGCTCCATCATCTTTTTATAAATGCTATAAAAATGCTTATGTCTCCCTTTTATCGTGGCTTTTATATTGGCCTCACTTAATTTTGTGCTTAGAATTTCCTTTATCTCTCTAATAAATTTTTCCTGCCCCTCTTGCCTCTGGGCAATGCCTACCCTTATATCCTTGTAAATTTTTGGCTCGAGATAAAAAAGGGATAGATCCTCCAATGTTGATTTTAGCCAGTAAATACCCATCCTTCCTGCAAGAGGTGCATAAATATCAAGGGTTTCCCCTGCAATAGTTTCCTGTTTTTCAGGTGGTTGAAAGCCGAGGGTCTGCATATTATGTAATCGATCTGCCAGTTTAACGATAATTACCCTGATGTCAGAAGACATAGCAAGAATCATCTTTCGTATATTTTCTGCCTGCTGCACCTCTTTGCTTAAAAAATGTATCTTGCTGATTTTGGTTACACCATCTACTATGTCTGCGACCTCTTTACCAAACATTTGTTCAATGTCTGATAACTCAGTTAATGTATCCTCAACTGTATCGTGAAGAAGACCGGAGGCGACACTAACTTCATCCATCTTCATTTTGGTAAGAATTCCAGCAACTTCTAAGGGGTGGGTAAGGTAAGGCTCTCCTGATAAACGGACTTGTCCCTTGTGAACCTTGGCCGAATATACGTATGCCTTTTCAATCAGACCTATATCTGCGATAGGATGATACGAGAGAATTTCTGAGGTTATGTTATTTAAGCGAATCATAGAGGCTTTGGACAACCTCCTTTATCGCTTCAGGGGTTTTGTCTATAGATAGCAATCTGAGATCTGGGTTAGAACGTAACTTAATCTCAATAGAATCACTTTTAAGTGTTCGTAAACTGACCGTAGCCCTTACAGGTATGCCTAAAAGATCAGCATCCTTGAGCTTGAAGCCTGGCCTTTCATCCCTATCGTCGAGAAAGACTGCGAGGCCCAAATTACTGAGATGCTGATATAAATTTTCAGCCACTTTTCTCACAGTGGCTTCATGTATTTCAAGGGGCAGGATGGTTACCTCAAAAGGAGAAATAGATATAGGAAATATAATACCGTTCTCGTCGCGACTTTGTTCAATAATTGCTGCAACGACTCTGCCGATACCTATACCATAACACCCCATAATAATCGGAATTTCTCGGCTATTCTTATCAAGAAAGTTGGCCTTAAGGGCTGTAGAGTATTTGGTCCCTAACTTAAAGACCTGGCCAACCTCTATTCCCTTACCAAATACTAGCTTCCCTCCACACCGAGGACACAGATCAAAGGAAGTTATCATTCTTAAATCTGCATATTGCTCTACCTGAAAATCCCTGCCTTCATTTACATTGAGGATATGCTTATCATTCTTATTTGCTCCCATTGCCATATTTTTCATTTCCTTAATGGCAAAATCAGCAAGTATCCGTACCTTTAAGCCAATAGCCCCTGCAAATCCCATTGGGGCACCAGTTACATCAAATACAGTTTCTGGATCCGCCATATTAAGCTCTTGAACATTGAGTACATTTCTTAGTTTGGTTTCATTCAGGTCATAATCTCCTCTTACTAAAGCAGCTATTGGTCCATGCTCAGTTTGATAGATGAGGGTTTTTACCAGTTTTTCAGGACCAATGGATAAAAATTTAGTCACCTCGTCTATGGTTCTCATTTCAGGTGTATCTACGATTTGTAGGCCTTCTTCTTTCTCAATATTTTTAGAATCAGACTCCCGTATTGTTACCTCGGCTTTCTCTAAGTTAGATGCATACTTACAATCTTGACAGCTTACAATATCGTCTTCACCACTATTTGATAAGACCATGAATTCGTGAGAAAAGTTACCACCAATAGGCCCTGTATCTGCCTCAACTGCCCGGAATTTTAGCCCGCATCTTTTAAAGATAGCCTCGTAAGCAGCATACATTTTTTCATAGCTCAGACTGGAGCCCTCTTCATCTATGTCAAAGCTATAGGCATCTTTCATAATAAATTCCCGTGCTCTCATGATGCCGAATCTCGGCCGAATTTCATCCCTAAACTTTGTCTGGATCTGATACAGGTTGATAGGCAGTTGTTTGTATGAATGGATTTCCCTTCGCGCTAGGTCAGTAATTACCTCCTCGTGGGTGGGGCCCAGGCATGATTCTCTTTTATGTCGATCTTTGAACCTTAAAAGCTCTGGCCCATAATAATCCCATCGACCGCTTTCCATCCATAAATCACCTGGCTGCACCCCTGGAAGTAAAAGTTCAATAGCACCAGCCCTATTCATCTCTTCCCTGACAATACTTTCTGTATTCTTAATGGCTAACAGGCCATAAGGAAGATAGGTATAGATTCCTGCTGTTAGTTTTCTGATCATGCCAGCCCTGAGCATTAATTGATGACTTGCAATCTCAGCCTCTGCTGGTATCTCTTTTACTGTAGGAATAAAGAATTGTGAATATCGTCTCGAAATAGATGCCATAATAGAAAATTGATAATTGACTATTGTTAATTGAAAATTGAAAAGATTCAATCGAAAATATTTATTCGTTTATCATCTTTCTGACTTCTTTAGTTAGTACCCTGGCAAGATCCTGCTCCGGAACCTTTTTAATCACTCTGCCCTTCTTAAATAATGTACCGTAGCCCTGTCCACCGGCAATACCAATGTCAGCCTCTCTTGCCTCTCCTGGACCGTTTACAACACATCCCATGATAGCCACCTTAATAGGGGTGGTGACTTGGCTCAAATCATTTTCGATTTTTTCTACCACCCTAAAAAGATCTATTTTACATCTTCCACATGTTGGGCAAGATATAATTTCCGGTCCTCTCTGTCTTAGACCCAGGGCCTTTAAAATTTCATATGCAACCCTAACCTCGTCAAATGGATCATGCGTTAGAGAAACTCTAATCGTATCTCCAATACCCTCTAATAGCAATAATCCTATCCCTATAGAGTTTTTAACAGTCCCTGATATTAGGGTCCCGGCCTCGGTTACGCCTAAATGTAAAGGATAATCAACCTTCTGGCTTAAAAGCCTGTATGCAGATATCGTTTGTAAGACATCTGATGATTTCAGTGAAATCTTAATTAAATGGAAATCTAAATCCTCCAAGAGCTTTACATGACTCATGGCACTCTCAACCATGGCTTCTGGTGTTGGATGATTGTATCTTTTTAAAATAGCCTTGCTAAGAGAGCCAGAGTTGACCCCAATCCTTATAGGGAT
>JAFDDS010000119.1 GCA_019310745.1 Deltaproteobacteria bacterium
GTCAAGAAGATGGTGGAGGCAGTTCAAAAAGCGAAAAACCATAGATATTCTGCCTCGAGGGGGATCACAAAGCTTCGGCATGCCATTTCTGATTGGTACAAGGTCCGCTTTGGGGTTGAGATAGATCCTGAGGAAGAAGCTATTGTCACTATTGGTGCCAAGGAGGGGATAGCCCATTTAGTTTTAGCCACTATATGTCCTGGTGATGTGGTGTTTGCTCCTAATCCTACCTATCCCATCCATCCATATTCAGTAATTATTGCTGGAGGCGATCTCAGGGGAATTCCTATCGGGTCTGACAGAGATTTTTTTGAAGATCTCTTAACTGCAACAAAGCAGACATGGCCAAGACCAAAGATGTTGATAATATCCTATCCCCATAACCCAACTACCAATATTGTGGATAGAGAGTTTTTTGAAAAGATAGTGGAGTTTTGCACCGATCATGAGATAATGGTTATTCATGATTTTGCCTATGCGGATCTGGTTTTTGATGGTTATAAGCCTCCTAGTTTTCTTCAGATCCCTGGGGCCAAAGAGGTAGGCGTGGAATTTTATTCTCTTACTAAAAGTTTTTCTATGCCCGGCTGGCGGGTAGGTTTTTGCATTGGTAACAGCAAGATGATAGCAGCCTTAAGGAGGATAAAGAGCTATCTTGATTATGGTATTTTCCAGCCTATACAAATTTCCTCTATTATTGCCTTAAAAGGACAATATGACTGTGTAAGTGAGATGGCAAAAGTTTATCAGCAGAGAAGAAATACCCTGATCAATGGTTTGGAAAGGATTGGCTGGAAAATAGAGAAACCTAAAGCTACTATGTTTGTATGGGCGAAAATACCTGATAGCTTGACAAAGATGGGTTCCTTGGAATTTTCAAAATTGCTCATACGAGAGGCCAAAGTAGCAGTTTCTCCGGGTATAGGTTTTGGGCAATATGGTGAAGGATATATTAGGTTTGCCCTGGTTGAAAACAATCATAGGATTAACCAGGCTATAAGAGGGATTAAAAAGATATTATAGTGGAGTAGACAGATGTCTCAAATAAATGTTGGCTTGATTGGCTTCGGAACAGTAGGGGCAGGCATGGTGGAGCTCTTGCTCCATAACCAAGAGCTGATACAGAGTAGGGTTGGTGTAGAGATAGCAGTAAAAAAAATTGCAGATTTGGATATTGTATCCGATAGAGGAGTAGATATTGACCCTGGATTTCTTACAACCGATGCACTGGAAATAATCAATGATCCTGAGATAGATGTCATTGTGGAATTAATCGGTGGCTATGATCAGGCGATGAAATATATCTTAATGGCTATGGAAAGAGGAAAACATGTTGTTACAGCCAATAAGGCCCTGATAGCCAAACATGGCAGGATTTTGTTTGAGGCGGCCGAAAAATACAATGTTGATATTGCCTTTGGGGCAGGTGTTGCCGGAGGTATTCCTATTGTGAGAGCCTTTAGAGAGGGCTTGGCAGCAAACCAGATTAAAGCAGTTCTGGCTATTTTGAATGGAACATCCAATTATATCTTAACGAGGATGACACAAGAAGGGCTTCCTTTTAATGAGGCACTCTCTATAGCCAAAAGACTTGGTTATGCAGAGGCAGATCCAACCCTAGATATTGATGGAAGTGATGCTGCGCATAAATTGACCATCATTATTTCTCTGGTATGTGGGCACCCTTTTACGTATGAGGATGTTTATAAGGAAGGAATTAATGAGGTTTGCCCTGAGGACATAAGGTTTGCAGGTGAGTTTGGCTATTGTATAAAATTGCTGGCTATTGCAAGAGAGGCAGATGGTCAAATTGAGGCCAGGGTGCACCCGGCTTTTGTTCCCCTGGATCATATCTTGGCAAATGTCAATGAGGCATATAATGCTGTGTATGTTGAAGGTGATTTTGTAGGGCCCACTCTCTTTTACGGTCTCGGTGCTGGTAGAAGACCTACGGGAAGTGCAGTGGTGTCTGATTTGATGGACATAGCCAGAAATCACATTAAAGGTATTACCAGGAGGATTTCACCTCTGTCCTTTGCACGCTCTCCAGCAAAGAAACTAACTATTAAACCTATGGATCAGATAATTACTGATTATTATTTTCGGTTTTCCGCAGTAGATAGCCCAGGGGTTCTTTCTAAGATATCTGGAATTTTGGGTGCTCACAATATAAGTATTGCTTCTGTTATCCAGAAAAGGAGAGAGGTGAATGGATCTGTCCCAGTGGTAATGCTTACCCATGAAGCAAGGGAGTGTGACGTCAGAAAATCTCTGGAGATTATTGATAAGCTTGACATTGTAACTGAAAAGACGGTTCTTTTTAGGGTCGAGAAAAAGACAGGAATCTAAATGTATATAGTGTGCCCAGATCTTGAAGGAATTTTTGTACCTGAAATCTGGATCAGTGTATCAGAGAGGACAGGGATACAAGAGCTCAGATTAACCACCAGGGATATTCCTGATTATGATCAGTTGATGAGAAGGAGGCTGGAAATCCTTAAAAGAGAAAACCTTAAGATAACAGATATCCAAAGGGTAATACAGTCAATGAATCCTCTGGATGGGGCTATAAAGATTTTGGGATGGATTAGAGAGAAATTTCAGCTTATTCTTGTCTCTGATACTTTTGTTGAGTTTGCCGGCCCCTTTTTGGAAAAGCTTAATAGGCCAACTCTCTTTTGTAATTCTCTCATCATTGATCTGGATGGAACAATTATCAATTATAGACTTCGACAAAAGGATGGAAAAAGGCATGTGGTAAAGGCTTTGAAGGACTTGGGCTATAAAGTAATCGCTATTGGAGATAGTTACAATGATACCACTATGTTAAGTGAGGCGAATGAAAGCATCCTTTTTAGACCACCTGAGAATATAAAAAAAGAATTTAGTAATTTCCCTGTTATTGAATCTTATGAGGAATTAAAAGCTGAACTGAAAAAGTATATATAGCACGACTCTTGATATTCACAGTTCATGTTTCACACAAAAACTCCAAGCAAGTAGATTCGTTTGAATCTTTATATATTTTTTACATTGATGTTTTCGCAAAAAGTCCTTTTACTTACTCATGATGCCCATTTTGGGATTCATGAAATGCTTCGCTCAATTCCAAAAACTCGGTCTATGGACCTGAGAAGGAGCATATGTATGTCTTTTTTTGTCAAATGCCCAAAACAAAGGCCCGTTCAGGGGCGTTTCAAAAAGGTGCATATGTACGGAGCAATAGAAGACAAGGGCATGGTGCTTTGCACCATTTTGAAACGGCCCACTACTGTGAATTTATAGGGCATTACAAAAAAAGACGTACACATGCTCCTTAAACAGTTTGGCGATTTTAACGCTCAGCATTTCATGAATCTTTTTCCAAAAGTGGCCAAAATCACTCGCAAAAGACTTTTTACGAGTTTGTCTTAATTGGTTTTAAACAAGAAATGAGCAACGAGAAAACAATAACGGGAAACCAGTCACCAGCAACAAATATTACCTATTACCGGGTTATTTATGGTGATTGTGACTCAATGGCTATAGTCTATTATGCAAATTATCTCAAATTCTTCGAGATAGGTAGGACAGAGCTATTAAGGGAGGCCGGTTTGACATACAGGCAGGTTGAAGAGAGCGGGTTTTTTCTACCGACAACAGAAACGTGCCTCAAATACGTTAAGCCTGCCTTATATGACGATTTATTGACCATTGAAACCACGATTGGTTTTGTAAAAAGGGCAAGTAGTCGGTTTGATTATACTGTTTATAGAGGAGAGGACGTAGTTGTACGGGGCTATACAATCCATGCCTGTCTGGATAAAGACAATAAAATAGTCCGGTTTCCGGATTTTTTGCGTAACGTCTTGAAAGGAAAATAACCAATGAACATACTCTTTTTTGGCCCTAACGGAAGTGGGAAAGGTACTCAGGGGGCAATTATAAAAGAAAGGTTGAAAATACCCCATATTGAAACAGGTGTGATATTTCGGGAGAATATATCAAAAGGCACAGAATTAGGGAAAATGGCCAAATCCTCTCTAGATAGAGGAGAATTGGTTTCTGATGAAATAACTATACCGATGGTTCTCAATAGACTTAAAGAGGAAGACTGTATTAATGGCTGGCTCTTAGATGGTTTTCCACGAAACCTTAATCAGGCTGTT
>JAFDDS010000120.1 GCA_019310745.1 Deltaproteobacteria bacterium
GCCCTTAAAGGGGCTATGCCAAAGATTCAGAAATTATTTACTGTTAAACTGGAATACTTTTAATGCGTTTTCGTCAGATTTTCCGACTGATAGGAATCCTTAATTTTTTCCTCGGTCTTTCCATGCTTGCGCCTCTCAGCATCTCCCTCATTTATTCCGATGGAAGCTTTGTTTCTCTGCTCTTCTCCTTCATTATCACATCAGGCACTGGCATTGCCCTTTTTTTCCTGATCGGGAAAATTAATTATCTCTCTCTCAGTCAACGAGAGGGTATGGCAATTGTTACCTTTGGTTGGTTAACTGCCGGTTTCTTTGGCTCTTTGCCTTTTTTATTTTCCGGCTCAATTGGCACTCTCACAAATGCCTATTTTGAATCCATATCCGGTTTTACTACTACTGGGGCTTCTATTCTTGCCAACATCGAATCTCTCCCCAAGGGGATATTATTCTGGAGGAGCCAAACCCAGTGGATGGGAGGGATGGGAATTATTGTGCTCTCTATTGCCATTCTCCCTTTTTTGGGAGTGGGAGGAATGCAACTTTATAAAGCTGAGATCCCAAGCCCGGTAGTGGATAAATTACAACCTCGCATCTCAGAGACGGCTAAAATCCTGTGGAAGGTGTATCTATTTATCACCCTACTTGAAATAGGCCTTTTATTTATAGGCGGGATGCCTCTTTTTGATTCTATCTGTCACGCCTTTTGTACCATGCCAACCGGAGGATTTAGCACCCAGAATGGGAGTATTGCTCAGTATAACAATGCCTATTTTGATGGTGTTATTACCTTTTTTATGATCCTGGCTGGAATAAATTTTTCCCTCCACTTTAAATTTTTGAAGGGAGATTTTAAGGTGTTTGGCAAGGATCCAGAGTGTCGTGTTTATCTTTTTATCTTAGCTATTCTGATATGTTTGGTAACATTTAATATCTATGGGACTATCTATAATTCGCTCAGCCATGCATTAAGGCGCGCTGCCTTTCAGGTTACATCCATAATCACAACAACTGGTTTTGTAACAGCCAATTACGCAACATGGCCAGCTCTATCGCAGATTATTATTCTATTATGCATGTTTATTGGGGCAATGGCAGGATCTACTGGTGGAGCAATAAAAATTATGAGGATTATATTGTTTGCTAAACATGGCTACCAAGAGATTTTTAGACTTATTCATCCCCATGCGGTAAGATCCATAAAGCTCGGTGGCAAGCCTGTTCCAGCAGAGGTGTTGAACAGTATTTGGGGATTTTTTATTCTTTATCTTGGTCTTTTTATTGTAGCTGTAATAATTATGTCCTTAATCGGGCTGGATATTCCGACATCATTTGCCTCAGTAGCTGCCACGATAGGCAACGTCGGGCCAGGATTTGGCCTGGTTGGGCCAGTAAACAATTATCTGCCTATTCCTGATCTAGGAAAATGGGTTCTGATCTTCTGCATGATTCTCGGACGTCTTGAGATATACACCGTTATCATTATGCTTGCCCCTGCATACTGGCGGAAGTAGGAATATTGTCATTTCTCAGTCGTCATTTGTTATTAACCCAACAAACACAATAAACCCAAAAAACCCAGAAACGGATATCACTCATGAGTCTTGTAATCATCTCTAACCTTTCTATCACCTTTTTAGGAAAAAATCTTTTCCGTGAAATAGGGCTTCAGGTCGAGCCTGGAAACAGGATTGGCCTTGTAGGTCCAAATGGATCAGGTAAAACAACATTGTTGAGACTGATAGGTGGCGAAATTTCTCCTGACACTGGAGAGATTAAGAAACGAAAAGGAATACGGATAGGATACCTTCCCCAAGATGTCCATGCTGCATTATCCGGCAAGATACTCCAGTCTATTCTGGATTCCATACCAGGAAGAGTGAGGTTGAGAGATGAGATGATGCAGATAGAAAAGTCATTGACAAATATCCAGAACAAAGACAGCCAACTAAAACTGGCAGGGAAGCTTGCAGAGCTCCACCAGAAGATAGGTTATCTGGACAGGCAATTTCCATCGCATGAGGCCGAAAAAATCCTTGCGGGTTTAGGTTTTCGATCCGAGGATTTTGACATTCCCGCTTCCTCCCTGAGCGAAGGATGGAGAATGAGAGCACTACTGGGGAGTCTTCTTTATCAGACGCCTGATCTCCTCTTGCTGGATGAACCGACCAATCATCTTGATATCCCGTCTGTACACTGGTTGGATCAATTCCTTCAAACATATAAAGGCGCTATAATTCTTGTATCCCATGACAAGGATTTTTTAAATAAGCAAATAAATCGCATCATAAGTTTTGAACCAGAGGGTTTAAAAAGTTACAGCGGAAATTATGATTTTTATCTAAAATCCAGAGAAGAAGAAAAATCAATCCGTCTGCGGCAGGCCAGAAACCAGGAACAAAAAATAAAAGAGGCCGAGAGGTTTATTGAAAGATTCCGATCGAAGGCCTCAAAAGCGAGACAAGCACAAAGTAAAATTAAATTAATAAAAAAAATGGAACTCATTGAATCTTACCGCCCCCAAAAAACCATCCATTTTTCTTTTCCTGCTATTCCCAGGAGCGGTAGAGAGGTAGTGGCACTCAAAGGGGTTTCAAAGGGTTTTAGTAAAAAAAATGTTTATACTAACCTCAATCTCACTGTATTAAGGGGTGAAAGGATAGCCATTATAGGGCCAAACGGTGCTGGTAAAACAACGTTACTCAGGATGATAGCAGGAGAGATTACACCTGATCGTGGTGAGATAACACTGGGCCACAAGGTAACCATGGCTTACTTTGCCCAGCATCACAACGACATGCTTGACCCCAGAAAGACAATAGTTGAGGAAGTGAGCCTGGCTACCCCCAATGAAACAATAGGGTTTGCAAGGACTGTGTGTGGGACTTTTCTCTTTTCAGGTGATGATGTAGACAAATCTATAGGCATCCTTTCAGGTGGAGAAAAGGCCAGGGTATCGCTTGCGAAATTGCTCGTAAAACCTGGAAACCTTATGTTGATGGATGAACCGACAAATCACCTCGATCTTATATCATCAGAAATTTTAATTGATTCCTTAGCTGACTACAAAGGCACATTAATCTTTGTTTCCCATAACCAGTCATTTGTAAACAGATTAGCAACAAAGATCTGGAATATACAAGGAGAAGAAATTGAAGAATACCCTGGCAATCTCAATGAATATTATGATCATCTGGAAAGAATTGCCAAAACTTCATCTGAAGACTCTGATAAGAAACAAAATCACGTAGTAGCCTGTAAAGATGATAAATCTCGAAAGGCACAGAAAAAAGAAGCGGCAGAAAAACGCCTCTTGATTAGGGAAACCCTTAAGCCCATTCAGGAGAAACTACTTGCATTAGAAGAGAGGATTTCTGATTTGGAGAAAAGGCAAAAAGAGCTGGAAACAATCCTTTCTGACCCAGGCATTTTCTCAGATACCAATAAGAGTCCCTCATTTCTAAATGAATATAGTGAAGTAAGGGAAAAGGTAAAAGAATTGATAGCACGATGGGAATTCGCTCAGGATCAATTGGAATCAGCTAAAAGAGAGTTGGGCATCTAACTATACCGTTAAGGTGTAACAACTAAATACGTGATACAGGACGTTTCTGACCCTCCCTTAGATACTCGATGATTGTATGGGGGATTAGGTATGCTAAAGGCTATTTGTTCTCGCAATTAACTACGGCGAAATGCTGGCCCACTTGCTCATCCTCATCCATCCCTCTCTTCGCTCGTCCTGCCCTCTTCTCTCTTCCCAGCTCCTTCTCTCAACCCCTCCCTTTAAAAAATAATCAAGATGATACAATCTACGCCTATCTTCTTCAAAGCGTCGATCAATAATGAAGTGCCTCATATCTAACATGCTGTATTCTCCTCAGGTAACTTTCTGGATAATGACCCTGTCTTGAATCTCTTACTAAACTTCCCCCTCAATCCTGCCAATTGAATGAAATCAGGACTGTTTTCAAATTGATCTCACATTAGCAGATTGGTTTATTTTCTAACCTTTCTAAGCCCTCGTCTTCAAAACATGCGATAGCTAACTCCAGAGTGTGATAGTCCAATTCAGCACTATATGAGCCCAATAAATGCAGTTGTTTGTTTCCCTGTAAAAGGTTCATATAGCTTTTTTTCCAATCGATGTATTAAAATTTTTAAAAGCTTGTCCACTTTCTACTCCGGTCTCATGTATGATAAAGAAGAAATAGTTGTCTCAGAGATAGCGATCGGCGGCACGGTAGAGATGATAAGGCCGAAAAGCATAGGTTTTTCTGGCAGGAATTGAAAAGCATGCTCTCCTGTGAATACAAGTTCTAATGATTTGCCTTTCA
>JAFDDS010000121.1 GCA_019310745.1 Deltaproteobacteria bacterium
ACCGGAATGAGAAGAAAGCAATACGACAGATACCGACATTGAGAATGATATGCCAGTCATATCAAAGTGTGTGTCGAAAGGCGAAAAAGCTATTGGATATGATCGGAAAGGTAGATACTAGCGCTCTCTCTGTAGGCCTATGTGATGGTGTTTCTCGGGTTGGTGGTGGCGCCATGCCTTTAGAGGAGATACGAAGTAGGCTTCTTTGCATATCTCCAGGGAAACTCTCAGCCACGTATATAGCAAATGCATTGAGTTGCTATAATCCACCTATTATAGCACGACTTGAGAAAGATCAGGTTTTGCTGGATGCACGAACCATCCAGGAAAAAGAGATAAAAATTGTAGCTGAGGCCATAAAAATACTATTTACAAAAAACACGATTACCTAATAAAATTGGCGCCACCCCCGATTTTTTAAACCAATGAGGAATCTTACTCGTGGCTTTAAAGCCAGACTAATTAATTACTTTGACCCTGGCCCGATGTATGGACTTACTACGATAATTCGAACTCTCAGTACCCCATAAACCTCGCAGATTTATTCACACATATAACACCAGGGAGAATTGTTACATGTGGATGCCAAAACTTCGGGGCTAAAAAAAGTTATGTAAAAGGGTAAAGACTGCCAAAGATGATAAAGCGTTTCTTTGGCACGCTGCACAACTGGTTATGCACTACAGGCTTTCTTTTAATTCCTTACCCGGGCGAAATCTGACAACCTTACTCGCTTTGATTTGAATCGGTGCCCCGGTCTGTGGGTTTCTCCCGGTTCTTGCTTTTCTATTAACTACCACAAAGGTTCCAAAACCAGCTAAGGGAAGTTTGCCCTCCTTTTTTATGGTGTTTTTTGCAGCAGCAAGAAATGAGTTCAAGGCTCTTTCTGAATCGGCCTTTGTTAAACCTGTGCTGTTAGCTATCGCTGATACTAATTCTGCTTTTGTCATGAGTTTTACCCTCCTATTTGATTTTTTATTAAATGCCAAAGGTATTTTCCCTTATTACTATTATTTTCCCCCCTTTCCTTATAAATTTTTGTAGATAATTTCTTTTAAAAGATAGATATGTACATTGTTTAATAGTTAAGGATGTTACGCAGGAAAGATATGAATACATTCTTAAAATGGATATAAACAAAGCTATGCGGAGTTCTTAGCACAGTGAAGTATCATTTTCAATAAAAAATTTTGTAATTTAACAAAAATTTTTTCCTCGCTTATGTAATAGTATGAAATACATTACTAAATTCTTAATATTAGCAAATAGATAGTATAATTACTTAAATTATTATATGAATAATTAATTATTTCAATTTCAATTATTGAGATAGAAGTAAATCCAGCATTGACAAATGTGTATTGAGATTATAGTTTTAAAAACATTATGTGCGATAGGAAATGTATAGCCACACAATAACGAGGCACAGGAATGGAAGAGATTATTAGAAGAGTAGCCAAAGATAGCCAGAGAATTCAAGAGGGTTTTGTTCAAAAAAATACCTCTCAATTGATCAATTGTGCTGAATATATATCGAAAGCTTTTCAAAATGACAGAAAGCTTATGCTGTGTGGTAATGGAGGAAGTGCAGCTGATGCACAGCATATTGCGGCAGAATTTGTTAACAGATTTCTATTAGACCGCCATCCCTTACCAGCCATGGCACTCACCACTGATACCTCTATTATTACAAGTGTAGCCAATGATTACAGCTATGAAGAAGTCTTCTCTAAGCAGATCCAGGCCCTTGGTGTTGAAGGAGATATATTGCTTGCTATTTCAACGAGTGGAAACTCGAACAACATTCTTTCTGCCATAAGGACTGCTAAAGGGAAGGGTTTATATACCGTTGGTCTTATAGGAGGCGATGGCGGAAAAATGCTCACATTAGTAGATTTACCATTGGTGGTTGTAAGCAACGAGACCCCTCGCGTTCAGGAAACCCATATCTTGGCAGGGCACTTAATCTGTGAGTTAGTTGAGTATATTCTTTTTCAGAAAAACTCTTAGGGCTCTATAAATAGTCAGGATTAGTGCTTTCATAGACGAAAGAACCTTAACTTGAGGCACTTATGAAATTTAAACCACTATCACTCAAAAATGTTAAAACGTATCCACTAAAAAAAAGGCAAAGCAAGGTATCGGTCAGGGATTTCGGATCAAAATGGATAGCAGGAAGCACAATGAGTCTCTGGCTTGAAAATATGCCAAATATTTTAGCAGGAAATGATCTTAGAAAATTGGTGAATAGATTGCAGATAGCAGTAAAAGAAAAGAAGACTATTATACTAGCGATGGGGGCTCATACCATTAAGGTTGGGTTAAGTCCGATAATTTTGGATTTGATGGAAAGGGGAATAATTACTGGCATTGCCATGAACGGTGCTGGCATTATACATGATTTAGAGGTGGCAATGGTTGGTGCCACATCAGAAGATGTGGACAATGAACTCTCCGATGGTAAATTTGGAATGGCTGAAGAGACAGGGAAGTTTCTTAACAGTGCGATAAGGGATGGAGCCAAAAAAGGGAGTGGATTAGGGCATTCAGTTGGGAGCAGCATTCTGAAGGCATCGTTTCCCTACAGCAAGTTCAGCTTGTTAGCTGGAGCTGCGCGAATGAATATTCCTTGTACAGTTCATGTGGCTATAGGCACCGATATTATACATTTCCATCCGGGTGTAGATGGATCTGCAATAGGAAAGACTTCACATCTTGACTTTCGAATTTTTGCCTCATTAATCTCACATCTTGATGGTGGTGCATATATCAATCTTGGTTCTGCGGTTGTCTTACCCGAAGTATTTTTGAAGGCACTTACCCTTGTCAGAAACCTTGGGTTTACTGTTAAAAAATTCACAACAGTGGATATGGATTTCATACGGCATTATAGGCCTATGACGAATGTAGTCAAGAGACCAACACTGGAAGGTGGTGAGGGATTTTCTCTCACTGGACACAATGAGATAATGTTCCCCATGCTTGCAGCAGCCTTGATTGAAAGTTTAGAGAATAAGAAACCTTTGTAATTAAAAGAAATGGCACAAAGAGATGCTCAGGATAGGATTTGGATACGATGTTCATGAGCTGGCTGAAGGAAGGCCTTTGATTTTAGGTGGCGTTACAATTCCATACATCAAAGGACTACGGGGGTATTCTGATGCCGATGTTTTGACTCATGCAGTTATTGATTCCATCCTCGGGGCCCTTGGGAAAGGTGATATTGGTCAGCATTTTCCGGATTCTGATCCTGCTTACAAAGGAGCCGACAGTCTTTTTCTTTTAACAAAAGTTGTAGACCTTGCTCATGATGAAAAATTCATGGTGAATAACCTCGATACCACTATTGTTGCCCAAGAGCCAAAATTAACTCAGTATTTAAATGATATGAAGGTACGTTTATCAGGCATTTTGAATGTTGACCCTCAAGTGGTAAACGTAAAAGCTAGTACTACAGAAGGTCTTGGTTTTTGCGGCAGAGAGGAAGGTTTGGCTGCCTATGCAGTCGTCACACTAAAACGCATATGATAAAGATAGGAACACTACATGTCTTTCACGTTATATAACTCAGCAAGCCGAAAAAAAGAAGCCTTTAAATCAATAATAAATGGTGAGATTGGTATCTATGTGTGCGGGGTTACTGTGTACGATTTATGCCATATAGGGCATGCCCGCTCAGCAATTGTATTTGATGTCTTGGTGAGATATCTGAGAGCCAGGGGATTCAAGGTTACCTATGTCAGAAATTTTACCGATGTTGATGATAAAATTATTGAGCGGGCAAAAAAGACGGGTGAGGATACAGCTACCCTTGCAAAGCGGTATATAGACACCTTTTATGAGGATATGCTTTCCTTAGGTGTCCTTGATGCAGATGTGGAGCCTAAAGCCACAGAGCATGTTGATGATATTATTGATATGGTAAGGAGTTTGATTGAAAAAGGGTTTGCCTATGTAGTGGATGGCACTGTCTACTTTTCTGTTGAAAAATTTGACAGTTATGGTCAGCTTTCAG
The DNA here is from genome assembly GCA_019310745.1 of Deltaproteobacteria bacterium. The sequence continues at coordinate 4,016 of JAFDDS010000121.1, forward strand.
GTCGACAATTAGAGGAGATGGTTGCTGGTGCTCGGATTGCTGTTGATGAGAAAAAGAAATATCCTATGGATTTCGTTCTGTGGAAAGGGGCAAAA
>JAFDDS010000122.1 GCA_019310745.1 Deltaproteobacteria bacterium
GATGTTTATTACAAATGGAGACCGAGCAGACTATCTCATTTGTTTTGTTCAAACCGATCCGGATAATCCAAACAGACATGCACGACATAGTATGATCATGGTGGAGACAGATCGCCAAGGATTTGAGGCAAATCATTTAACTGGAAAACTCGGTATTCGTGCCTCTGATACGGCTGAACTTTCTTTTAACAATGTCCGGGTACCTACTTCTAACCTTGTAGGCAAATCGGGAGATGGGTTTATTGAGGCTATGCATCTCTTTGATCTCGTAAGGATTATTGTGGCTGCCCAGGCAGTTGGAACAGCGCGTGCTGCCCTGGAGGAAAGCATAAAGCATGTGAAAAAGAGGACAGCCTTTAATGCACCCTTATCCTCTTTTCAGTCCATTCAATTCAAGATAGCTGATATGTTTTCTTGGATACAGGCCGGTAGAAACCTGGTCTATGAAGCAGCCTGGAGAGTTGATTCAGGCACGATTGACCAAAAGCTTATTGCTGCCGCTAAATCATTCTGTGGCCAGATGGCAGTTAAATGTACTGATATGGCCCTTCAGATGCATGGAGGATACGGGTATCTTGCTGAGTATAAAGTTCAGAGACTTTTTAGGGATGCTAAAATTACAGAGATTTATGAGGGAACAACAGAGATTGAAAAGATCATAATGGCTAGAAATCTTTTGGGATGAATAGTCTAAAAAAAGGAGATTGAATGGATATTCTTGATAAGGCACGTAAAGAAGGCAGGGAGACACTTTCAGAGTATGAATCCAAGATTGTTTTGGCTTCCTACCATATTCCAGTTACACGTGAAATAATTATTCAAAAGAATAATGATGTTATTTCTGCAGCCCATGAAATAGGTTACCCTGTCGTTATGAAAGGATGTTCTCCAGAGATAACTCACAAAACAGAAAAAGGTCTCATCCGAACAGATATCAGAGATGACAAGGAAGCATTAGATACTTTCAATGATATTATGGCTGGCATGAATGGCAGCCACGGTTCTATCCTTATCCAGGAGATGATCAAAGGGAAAAGAGAATTAGTGATCGGCCTCATCAGAGATCCCCAGTTTGGGCCGTGTGTCATGTTTGGTCTTGGGGGTATATTTACAGAGATCTTAAAGGATGTATCTTTTCGCCTTGCACCTTTGGAGAAAAGGGATGCCCTTGAAATGATGGATGAGATCAAGGCCCACAAGATACTTGACGCAGTCAGGGGAATGGAGCCTGTTGATAGGGAACTATTGTCAGAGATGTTGATCAATGTTGGAAAGATCGGTGTCAAAAATGATGCGATAAAGGAGATAGATATTAACCCTGTTATCATATCTGGCAACCGCCCTGTCGCTGTAGATGCCCTTATTGTACTACAACCAAACGAATAGAACGCGCATCTCTGGATGCCGATGACCGTTATGTTAAGAAACTTTATTGATTAAAAAATTATCAATAGAGATCTTTACATAACCCATACCTTTGTATCGAGGACCTGCTTTTCTTCAGCGCCCTTCGACTCGGCCGAGCTCGTCGCGGGCCACCAGTCACTTCATAAAAGTCCACCCTTTTTCTTAGGTTGGCAGAAACTGTCAGGTTTTTTAAAGGTCTCAGTATATAGAAACCAAAAATTTTTCCCCCAACGGACACTACTATTGCAGACACAAAAATTAAATGGCTTGGACATGCCAGTTTTCAGATTACAACTGAGAAAGAGAAAATAATAATTATCGATCCCTGGTTGACAGATAATCCGCTGGCTACCACCCAGGCCAAAGATATTACAAAAGCCGACTTTGTTCTTGTAACCCATGATCACTTTGACCATATTGCAGATGCAGCCCAAATCGTAAAGGCAACAGGCGCTATCTTGGTTGGCATGCCTGAGACCGTTGGCAGGTTGAAAAAGGAGGCAGCAATTCCTGACTCCCAGATAGTCTTTGGTATGGGTATAAACATCGGTGGCACAGTTACTTCAGATAGTATTTCAATAACCATGACCCAGGCCTTTCATTCTTCTCAAACAGCAAGTCCTGCTGGTTACATCATCAAGTTCGAAAATGGCTTTACTTGTTACCATGCTGGAGATACTGGCATATTTTCTTCGATGAAAATCCTTGGTGAGATTTTCCATATTAATCTTGCCATGCTCCTCATCGGGGGCGTATTTACCATGGATCCAAAACAGGCCACTTTCGCAGCAAAACTTCTCGAAGTCAATACGGTTATCCCTATGCATTATAAAACCTTTCCCATTCTAGAGAAGGATGCATCATCCTATGTTGAAATCATGGAAAAGGAAGCGCCCAACATTGAGGTGATAGTTCTGGGTCCAGGAGAAGAAAATAGAGTCCATTTCTGACGGAGTGGTTGTGGGTAGTGCATTGGTAGATTTTCTGGCCCACCATGGCAATAAAAAAGATGGTTTTATCCACATAAAATCATTTGTTAACTCAATTGCAAACGCCCTAACAGGGAACTATTTTTAAAATGTCTTAAGTCCTTGTGAATCGACACACAGGAATAGATCTTTAGATTAAGAGAACAAGGTGAAATTATTTCAAAGATCTTTAACTATCATGAGTTGAGAAAGGTTTTTTAAAATTTTTTTTAAAAAAGCTTGACAGGTGAATTTTATTTATTTATAAGGGCATTTTTAAATTGCGGAGAAAAATCAGGATTTAAAATAGAATGAATCGTATATTTCAAAACATTATAGGTATTATCAGGGTAACAGGGATAATTATAATTTCCCTGTTGCTCCTCCTTCTGGCGCCTGATAGCGGGTTTTTTGGTTTGAAAAGGAGCAAAATAATGGAAAAGCAGGTTCTAATCTATGACACCACACTAAGAGATGGAACCCAGGGAGAACAAATCAGTTTCTCTGCTGAGGAAAAACTACGTATTACCCAAAAATTAGCTGACCTTGGTATTCAGTATATAGAAGGTGGTTGGCCTGGTTCAAATCCGAAGGACATGCGCTTTTTTCAGATGGCAAAGAATGCAAAGCTCAAGAAAACCAGTTTGACTGCCTTTGGGAGCACCAGAAGAGCAAACACGCTGCCAGAAAAAGATCCTAATTTGAAGGCATTGCTGCAAGCTGAAACCCAGACAATCACAATATTTGGGAAGGCCTGGGATCTCCATGTAACCGAAATATTAGGTGTTTCATTGGAGGAAAATGTGGACATGATCTTTGACTCAATCACCTATCTCAAATCAAAAGACAAAGAGGTTATCTTTGATGCTGAGCATTTCTTTAACGGCTATAAGGCTAACCCCCAGTATGCCTTGAAAACGATTCAGGCAGCACTCTCTGGGAGGGCCGATATTATTGTACTCTGCGATACCAATGGGGGAACCATGGTGGGCGAGATCAAAGAGATAGTAAAAACGGTGAAGGAATCCTTTCCAGGTGTTTCCTTCGGTATCCATGCACACAACGACTGTGGATTGGCTGTGGCCAACTCCATAGCCGCTGTTGAAGCGGGTGTGACCATGATTCATGGGACAATAAATGGCTATGGTGAGCGCTGTGGAAACGCTGATTTAATATCGGTCATAGTTAATCTTCAATTGAAAATAGGTACAAGATGCATCGATGATTCCAAAATAAAATACCTCACCGAGGTCTCCAGATACGTCAGTGACATAGCAAATATACCGCCATTAAACGAGAGGCCTTTTGTGGGACGAAGCGCGTTTGCACATAAGGGTGGAATACATGTAAGTGCAATACAGAAAAATCCCCTCGCCTATGAACATGTCAAGCCTGGGGACGTAGGTAATAGGCGCCGTGTGCTTGTTTCGGATCTCTCGGGGAAAAGCAACATTGAATACAAGGCCAACGAGATGGGTCTTACCTTAGGGGGCAACGGCTACGACAGTAACAGGATTGTGAAGGAGATCAAGCAAATGGAGGACCAGGGGTATCAATTCGATGCCGCTGAAGGCTCGCTTGAACTCCTGATAAAGAAGTTCACGGGCCAATTTAAAGAGCCCTTCTCTCTACACTCTCTGAGGGTGATCAATGAAAAAAATATGGATGGTCAGTCAATATCACAGGCAACTATAAAGATATCGGTTGGTGGAGAGGAAGAAATCACTGCTGCTGAAGGCAATGGTCCTGTGAATGCTATCGATAATGCCCTTCGGAAGGCATTGAGCAAATTCTATCCCAGGATTAAGGAGATGGGATTGATAGACTTTAAGGTGAGGGTACTGGAGGGAAGTGCCGGAACAGCGGCAAAGGTGAGGGTTCTCATTGAATCAAGAGATGGGAAAGACATATGGAATACCGTGGGCGTATCAGAGAATATCATCGAGGCCAGTTGGCAGGCCCTGATTGATAGCATATATTTCAAGCTAAGCAAAGATCAGGCCGAGGAAACTGGGTTCAATTAAAGGAAAAGGTTATGTTTCAAACTAATTTCAAAGAGGTCAAAAAAGCCGCAGGGACTGATGTGAAGAATGCCCTGCGGCGGGCGCTTGCTTTCATTTCAGGTGAAAATACCGCAATCTGAATCCGTGAACCCAGATATAACACCGAAATGAAAGGAGCGTACCAATGGCAGATAAAATTATTATCTTTGACACCACCCTGAGAGACGGGGAACAGTCTCCTGGGTATAGCATGAATACTGCGGAAAAGATGCATCTTGCCTCCCAACTGGAGAAATTAAAGGTAGACGTGCTTGAAGCAGGATTTCCTTCTTCTTCAGAGGAAGATTTCGAGTCAGTTCAAATGATTGCCAAAAAGGTGAGAAATGTTGAAGTCGCAGCACTTGCTCGAACCTCTAAGGACGATATTGACGCTGCGTGGGGTGCAATAAAAGAGGCGGCACACCCCCGCCTCCACATCTTTATTGCCACCTCAGATATTCATCTCCAGCACAAATTAAAATTAAACAGAGATCAGGTTGTTGCCAAGGCAGTTGAGGCTGTTACCTATGCCAAACAATTCACAGGCAATATCGAGTTTTCAGCGGAAGATGGCTCCCGTACCGACCGAAATTTTGTATGCAGGATATTTGAAGCAGTTATTTCAGCTGGAGCTACCACGGTCAATCTTCCTGACACAGTAGGTTATGCTATTCCATGTGAGTTTGCAGATCTTATCACCTATGTAAAAAGCCACACGCCCAACATTGGCAAGACAATTCTTAGCGTCCATTGTCATAACGATCTAGGCCTGGCCACAGCCAACACTCTGGCGGGTATTAATGCTGGAGCGCGGCAGGTTGAGGTAACTGTAAATGGCATCGGGGAACGGGCAGGTAATACATCTCTTGAGGAGGTCGTCATGGCCCTTCATACAAGAAGGAATGACCTTCCATATTTCAGTAATATAAACAAAAAAGAGATATACTCCTCAAGTCATTTACTGGCCATGATTACAGGCATCCCGGTCCAGCCTAATAAGGCCATTGTTGGAGCAAATGCCTTTGCCCATGAGGCTGGTATTCATCAGGATGGGGTCTTAAAAAATAAGACAACATACGAGATCATGGAACCTGCTACGATCGGCCTCAAGGCTAACCGGCTGGTTATGGGAAAGCATTCTGGCCGACATGCATTCAGGGATCGCTTAAGGGAGCTTGGTTATGATTTGCCTGAGAGTGATATTGACCATCTCTTTAAGAGGTTCAAAGAACTTGCAGACAAGAGAAAGGAGATTGTGGATGAGGACTTAGAAGTCCTTATTGCCGAGGAGATCCTGAGGGTACCAGATACCTATAAATTACAGTACCTCAACGTAATAAGCGGAACTGCAACGGTTCCTACAGCAACGGTACAATTGGAAATTGGGAAGAAGGTTCAACAGGATGCAGGATTTGGCATAGGTCCCATTGATGCTACCTTTAATGCTATTGCAAAGATGACAGGAACGCAATCCAAACTGCTCCACTTCTCTATTGACTCTCTTACTGGAGGAACCGATGCTCAGGGGAGTGTGACAGTTCGATTGGAAGAAGATGGGGTTCAAACACTTGGCAAGGGAAACGATCCTGACATAATAGTATCCAGCGCCAAGGCCTATATCAATGGACTAAACAGATTGGAGCATCTAAAACGAAACTCCTGGTCTAAAAAGACCTCGTGAGCCAAGGGCACTGCTTCAACACTGAAACTTCCAGGGAGAGTAAAAGGAGAGGAGAATATAGAGAAATGCACATGACCATAACTGAAAAGATACTGGCACACCATAGCAACCTTGAGCGTGTATCACCAGGAGACCTGATAGAAGTCCAAGTAGATATGGCGCTTGCCAATGATATTACCGCTCCCCTTGCAATAAAGGTCTTTAATGAGATAGGAAATCCTGCGGTATTTGACCGCGAAAAAATCGCGCTCATTCCCGATCATTTTGTACCCAACAAGGACATCAAGTCTGCAGAGCAAGCTAAAGTTATGCGGGAATTCGCCACCCACCACAACATCAAGCACTACTATGAACTCGGACAGGCAGGCATTGAGCATGTCATCCTTCCTGAAAAAGGGCTGGTTATACCAGGGGACCTCGTTATCGGTGCAGACAGTCATACCTGCACCTACGGAGCGCTGGGGGCCTTTTCATCCGGTGTAGGGAGCACTGATCTCGGGGTAATAATGGCAACCGGTAAAACCTGGCTCAAGGTACCACCAACAATCAAAATCGAATACGAGGGAAAACTCTCGCCATTGGTGAGGGGA
>JAFDDS010000123.1 GCA_019310745.1 Deltaproteobacteria bacterium
CTACAGGGTAAGGTTTGTTTTTATCAGTTTCCCCCTTGTGTCAGTCCAGGGCCATAATAGTTCAAACCATGAGAACGTGAAATAGAAATTTATCAGGTTTTGTGATTGGGTTGTAAAGGCTTGTTCGCATGCTACCTGCCAGATTCATGTAATAAATTATATCTTATTTTATTTCGGTATTCAAACACAATCCTTACAAGTTTCGGCTCAAATATTTTCCACAACAATGCTGTATGGTAAGGTATAGAGTAAATAGGAGGCTTTGCACTTTACTTTTACTCTTAACATGGTAGAATTCCATATGTTATGTCTGCTTTGAAAGCGAGTTTGAAGGCACTCTGTATCATTACTACTATTTATATACCAAAATAGATTACCTATCATGAAAAATAATACTGAAATTTCAGAGGCTATGACTATTAAGCTGGATAATGATCTTCCAGAAATGCCAGAATTTGTTGCTGGAATAAGAAGGGCTCCTGACAGGGGATTCAGGCTTGAGCAAAAACAAACCGAAACTGCCTTAAAAAATGCTCTTCGCTATATTCCAGAAGAATTACATGAAAAAGTGGCACCTGAATTTTTAAGTGAACTTCTTACTCAAGGAAGAATCTATGGATACCGTTACCGGCCTGAAGGGCATATTAAAGCAAAGCCTGTAGATGAGTATAGGGGAAACTGTATTGCAGGAAAGGCCTTTCAAGTACAGATAGACAATAACCTTGATTTTGATGTTGCCCTGTATCCGTATGAACTTGTCACATATGGAGAAACGGGAAGTGTGTGCCAAAACTGGATGCAGTACAGATTGTTAAAACAATATCTTGAAATTTTGACAGAACATCAAACACTGGTTGTGGAGTCGGGCCATCCTCTTGGTCTTTTTGAATCAAAATCGGACAGCCCAAGAGTAATTATAACCAATGCGTTAATGGTTGGAATGTTTGATAATGAAGATGATTGGGAAATTGCAGAGGAGATGGGCGTTGCTAATTACGGGCAGATGACTGCCGGGGGATGGATGTATATTGGCCCCCAGGGCATTGTACATGGAACATATAATACAATACTAAATGCAGGAAGGCTAAAATTAGGATTAGATCAGAAAGAAGATTTAAAAGGTTATTTGTTCATATCATCTGGTCTCGGTGGTATGAGTGGTGCTCAAGGCAAGGCAGTAGAAATAGCTGGCGGTGTTGGGGTTTTTGCCGAGGTTGATATATCAAGGGTGAAAACACGGCATGAACAGGGATGGGTACGAATGACATCCTTTGATTTAAAAGAAGTCTTTGATATGGCCAACAAATATTTAAAAAAGAAAGAGCCTATGTCAATTGCATATATTGGAAATATTGTTGATTTATTAGAATATGTCGAAAGGAATAATATAAAGGTAGAATTGCTTTCTGATCAGACGTCATGTCACGCGCAGTATAATGGAGGATATTGTCCTCAAGGTATTAGTTTTGAGGAAAGAACACAATTACTCAAAACAGGAAGGGATCAATTCAAACAGCTCGTTGACAAGAGCCTCAGGCATCATTTTGAATTAATAAAAACTTTGGTGGATAAAGGGACATATTTCTTTGATTATGGTAATTCTTTTATGAAGGCTGTGTATGATGCCGGTGTCAGGGAAATATCTAAAAACGGGATAGATGAAAAGGATGGGTTTATTTTCCCGTCATATGTTGAAGATATAATGGGGCCGCAAATTTTTGACTTGGGCTATGGTCCATTTCGATGGGTTTGTTTAAGTGGAGATCATAGAGATTTGATAAAAACGGATAGGGCCGCGATGGAATGCATAGACCCTGATAGAGGGGCTCAGGACAGCGATAACTATGTATGGATTAGAGATGCAGAAAAGAATAAATTGGTTGTTGGAACACAGGCGAGAATATTGTACCAAGATGCAGTAGGGAGAGTAACTATTGCCCTTAGGTTTAATGAAATGGTTCGAAATGGAGAGGTTGGCCCCATTATGCTTGGGAGAGATCATCATGATGCCGGCGGGACAGACTCACCGTTTAGAGAGACTGCCAATATATACGATGGAAGCAATGTAATGGCAGATATGGCAACGCAATGTTTTGCTGGTAATGCTGCCAGAGGCATGACCCTTGTTGCATTACATAATGGTGGTGGTGTTGGCGTTGGGAAAGCCATCAATGGTGGATTTGGATTAGTTCTTGACGGTCGAGAAGAAGTCGATGCCATCATAAAATCGGCTATGCGGTGGGATGTTATTGGGGGTGTTGCACGGCGCGCATGGGCCAGAAATGAGAATTCCATTGCGACCTGCATTGAACATAACAAGGTAAATAAAGGAACAGACCATATTACTCTTCCATATATACCCAAAGAGGATTTAGTGAAGAACCTCGTTTCAGAAGCCTTTTTAAAAAGAGGTTAATGTCAATAGGGAGAGTCGGTTGATAGTTGATAGTTGTTTGTTGTCTAAAGGATAAAAGCCAATTAATTGCTGTGTATAGCAGACAATAATCGAGTGACTTGGCATCTCGTCTCAGTGCTTCGAAATAGTGTCACAATCCCGATTTATAGGGACTGGAAACGGATGACTGGCATTAACCGATAATGGCATTGGCAATAAAATTGGTTTTTTAAGTAAGGACTGTGATTGATATATAAAAGGATCAGAACAGCATGGCTCATCAATTAATAGAGTGTGTTCCGAATTTTAGCGAAGGTCGCAGAGACGAGGTCATTGAGGCCATTGTGGAACCGTTCAGGAATAGAAAGGGATGTGCCCTTTTTGACTACCGGGCGGATAAAGATCACAACCGGCTTGTGGTGAGCCTTGGGGGTGAGCCCGATTCTGTCCAGGAAGCGATCTTGGAAGCGGCGAAAGTCGCTATTTCCACTATTGATTTGGCGCAGCATCAGGGTAGTCATCCCAGGATAGGGGCTGTGGACGTTATTCCTTTTGTACCGCTTCAGAACATAACCATGGAGGAGTGCGTGGACCTGGCTCATCGGTTTGGGCAAAGGTATTATAAAGAAACAAGGGTTCCTGTTTATTTTTACGAAGAGGCAGCGCTAAAGCCTGAACGAAAGCGCCTCGAGGTTATTCGAAAGGGGCAGTATGAAGCCCTGAAGAGAGAAGTGGTAAATCCAGAGAGGCATCCTGACGTGGGAGAACCCACACTACATCCTTCTGCTGGTGCCACGGTCATCGGCGCGAGAAAATTTCTCATTGCCTTCAATGTGAACCTTGGAACAGATGACGTGAACGTCGCAAGAGAAATCGCTCAGGTGGTTCGCTCTTCAAGCGGTGGATTGCGTCATGTAAAATGTATCGGTCTTCTTCTTAGGGAGCGTGGATTAGTGCAAGTGAGTACAAATATCGTTGATTACGAAAAGAATACACTCTACCGCGTATTGGAACTCATACGCATGGAGGCCAAAAGATGGAACGTTACTATAAAGGAAACTGAAATCTATGGGATGATTCCTGCTGCAGCTATTGTGGATACCACATCCTACTATATGCAGACTTCAGGGTTTGATCCCAGCCAGGTGATAGAACTCCGCCTGCTTCAAATGTTAGGAGATACCAACACATGATTCGAAAGCTCTTTACGAATGCACATATAGTAACACCATATGATTCTGGTGTTCCATTGGCAGGGAAGCGGCAGGGGGAGGTACGCCATTTTAAGAAAGGAGCCCTCCTTTGCAAGGATGGTATGATAGAAGCAGCAGGGAATGAAGATGAGATAAAAGCATCTCTCAAGCCTCGTGACGTGGATTTAGAGGTAGATTGTGGCGGATTGTGTCTCATTCCCGGATTTGTAGACCCCCATACCCACATGTGTTTTACGAAAAGAAGGGAGGAAGAGTTCACACTTCGCCTCGAAGGGAAAGGCTACCTTGATATACTGCGCCAGGGAGGAGGAATTCTTTCTTCAGTCCGGGAAGTGAGGGCTGCCTCTGAGGAAGAACTATTTTCTGTGACCCTGCAACATGCCATGTCCGCGCTTCAGTTAGGAACCACCACTCTTGAGATTAAGAGTGGGTACGGGCTTGATACAGAAACAGA
>JAFDDS010000124.1 GCA_019310745.1 Deltaproteobacteria bacterium
AAGACATTACAAGGTTAAAAAGGTAACCATTATGTATGGTCCTCACGGTGTGGAGATGGCCAAGAAAGGGACCTTGGCAAAATTTGTGATGACGCCTGATATGAAAGAATTAACTGCCTCTCAGTTTGAGGGACTAAAAGCAGAAAAACTACCAGATCACCTGGAGCAGCTGGCACGGTTTGAAAGAGATAAGATGGGGATCTCTATAGTCTCATGTGGCACATGTCATGTACTTGATGGATTTGCAAAAGGGATTGAAGATAGGTCAAACATAGAAGATTTTATTGACCCTATTGATTTGTTTGAGACCTGTAAACTCATGTTAGAGGCCGATCAAATTTTATATTATTGATGAAAAGTGCCTAAAGCCTGCCCTGACCCAGACCCGCCTGCCGGATGGCGGGCAGGCCTGACATACAAGGGCTGAGTTTAGTAGCTCCTGCTTAGAATTATTAAAGAGGCATTAACTTGTTACAGTAACCTCGCGCCAGGGCAGGCTTTAGGCATTTTAGCTCACTTAAATTCTGATTGAAAAAAGGAATACGATGAGAAAAATCTTGCAAAATTCAAACATAGTTATTGTGGGTGGAGGAAGGGTTTGTAAGGCTATCCTTGCAATTGTCCTTGGAGAGAATTTTGTTAACCATAAACTCAACATCTTGGGTGTAGCAGATATAAATGATAAGGCCGAGGGTTTGATATATGCAAAAGAGAGAGGGATATTCACTACCAAGAACTATAAGGATCTTTTTACTATTAAAGGGCTGAATTTAATTATCGAGTTGACAGGTGATAATGAGGTTCTGGAGAAAATTAAGAAAACTAAACCAGCGAAAGTAAGGTTGATAGATCATTTCGAGGCCATGTCAGTCTGGGATTTTCTTCAGATAGAAGAAGAAAGGGTGAGAATTAAGAAGGATTTAGGAAAATATATAGCCGAGCCGGAGAGGATTAAAATAGAGTTTGATCTTTTTTCCCAGCAGCTTGCCAAGATTGTGGAAGAAAGGACGAGGCATTTGCAAACAGTAGAGAAGGAGCTTGTGGAGAGGGAAAGAGCCTTATCACAGATTATCCAAGGAAGTACCATACCTACCTTTGTCATAAACAAAGATCATATTGTAACACACTGGAACAGTGCCTGCGAGAAGTTAACCGGCTATAAGGATGAGGAGATAGTTGGAACGAATAAGCAATGGTTACCTTTCAGGGGAGAAGAAAGGCCAATCATGGCTGATGTGATTGTGGATGGAATGAATGAAAAAGAGATAAAGAAGTATTATGGACATACGTGGAGCAATTCGGCTCTCATTGAAGGGGCGTATGAGGCAGAGGAATTTTTCCCACATATAGGCGAAAAAGGCAGATGGCTTTTTTTTACAGCCGCACCGATAAAAGCGGCTGATGGAAAGACTGTAGGCTCAATTGAAACACTCTGGGATACAACGGAGCGCAAGGAGGCTCAGGAGGCATTGCAGAGAGCGCATGATGAGCTGGAAATGCGGGTAGAGGAAAGAACAGCAGAACTCGAAAAGGTTAATGAGGAATTACGCAGGTCGGAGGAGAAATACAAAACCCTCTTTGATAGCGCTCCTAACCCAATTTTCATCATGAATGGACAAAACTTTAACATTATAGATGTCAATGCAACAGCCCTGGATTGTTATCAGCAATCAAGAGAAGAATTACTGAAAAAAACATTTTTTGATCTATTGTTTGAAGAGGATAAGGACCTTGAGGAAGATTTAAATAAACTTACTGATCATCAGTGTGTCTTTTATCCCAGAAGGAGACATATCAAAAAAGGTGGAGAACCTTTTTATGTAAATATTGTGGCATGTCATGCGAAACATATGGGCATGGATAGTGTGATAGCAACAACAACTGATATCAACGAGAATGTGGAAAAAGAGGCACAGTTGGTACAGGCCAGCAAGCTTGCCACTCTGGGAACTCTGGCCTCAGGGATGGCACATGAATTAACACAACCCTTGAATGTGATTCAGGTTGCAAGTGATTTCTTTTTGAAGAAGTTAAAAAAAGGGCAAGAGATTTCCAATGATGAGTTGAGTGCTATGGCTGAGGAGATTGGTAGCCACGTAGACAGGGCCTCAATAGTTATTAAGCATATGAGAGAATTTGCTAGGCAATCTGACCTTACCAGAACCGAGTTGAATATAAATGAACCTATTGAAGACATATTTAAGGTTCTGGGCCAGCAATTAAGGGTGCACCAGATAAGCGTTGAACTTGATCTTGATCCACATCTACCTTACATTATGGCAGATCATAACCGGCTGGAGCAGGTCTTTATCAATTTAGTAACCAATGCCATGTATGCCATGGATGATAAGTGATAAAGTTGTAGTTACAGTATCTGATACTGGTAAAGGGATTCCAAAGAAAATAATTGATAAGATATTTGAGCCTTTTTTTACCACCAGAAAAGTAGGCCAGGGTACAGGATTAGGTATGAGCATTAGTTATCGAATTATTAGTGACTATGGTGGAACAATAGAGATAGAAAGCGAGGTAGATAAAGGCACTACATTCACATTGAAATTCCCTTGTGTAGAATAATGGATAATGTCAGTCGATCGTTGTCAGTTGTCCGTTGTAGAAATAGAAACGAGATATGATAGGATACAATGGTATGGCGAGGACAGCGTTTGAAAATCTTCGTGTTTATCAATTAGCAGAAGAAATAACAGATCTTGTATGGGAAGTAGTTCTCAAGTGGGACAGTTTTCCTCAGAGTACAATTGGCAACAAACAAGGAACCAGGTAAGTAAAGCCACGGACAACTAACAACTATCAACGGATACTATAAATAATAGATATGTCCAAGCTATTAATCATAGACGATGAAGAGGGGATCAGGAAGGTCTTAACCCTCTCTCTTGCAAGCGATGGATATGATGTATCAGCAGCAGCAGGGGGAGAGGAGGGTATTGAGATATTTAAAAAGGAATCTCCGTCTATAATCTTAACAGATATAAAGATGCCAGGTATGGACGGGGTCGAGACCTTGAAGAAGATCAAGGAATTGAATCCTGATGCCGAGGTTATAATGATAACAGGCCATGGGGATATGGACTTGGCTATAGAGGCCCTTAAACTCGATGCCTCAGATTTCCTTAACAAGCCCATAAAGGATGAGGCACTTTCAGTGGCTTTGAAGAGAGCGACACAAAGGATAGCAATAAAGCAGAAGCTGAAGTCATATACCGATGACCTTGAGCGAATGGTGAGAATTGCTACAGAGGAGGTAAAAAGGAGAGCTGAGTTTCATCATTACGTCTTCGAATGACGCTGTTATCGCTACAGACGAGAAGGGTGATATTATCATCTATAATAAAGGTGCAGAGAGGATATTTGGGTACAGTCGTTCTGAAATAGTAAGAAAGATGAATATTGACAGACTTTATCCACAGGAAATAGTTTCAGAATTCAGGTCCGGGTTAGAAATGAGAAGCCATGTCGATCTATCAAAGTGGAGGGAGGTTGATATTCTCACCAAGAATGGAGAGGCTGTTCCTACAAGATTTTCAGGATCTATTCTCTACACAGAAGATGAGGTTGTAGGTTGTGTTGGTTTCTTTCAGGATTTAAGGGAGATAAAAAGACTACAGAAAGAATTGATCACATCTGAGAGGTTGGCAGCCACAGGGCAGACTGTGGCAGGCCTTGCCCATTATATTAAAAATATTTTAAATGGACTTAAGGGTGGTACCTATGTATTGAATGTTGCACTTGACAAGAGTAATACAGATAAGATAAAAAGCGGCTGGGCCATGATAGAGAGAAATGTAGGGAGAATATCGGACCTCGTTCTTGATTTACTTGCGTACTCTAAGGAGCGTAAACCAGAAAAAGAAAACTGTTTTCCTAATGAGATAGTAAAAGAGGCATATGCCCTTATGGAATCAAAGGCGAGAGAGAACAATATTGAAATAAAAACAGATCTTGATCCTTTATTAGGCGAGGTATTTATAGATCCGAAGGTTATCCATAGATCTCTATTGAATCTTGTTTCTAATGCCATCGATGCTTGCATATTTGATTCCGCATCAAAAAAATCCTGGCAGGTTAAAATAACTTCAGCAATCGAGAAAAATCATATAATCAAATTTGAGGTGACCGATAACGGAATGGGCATGGATGAAGAGACAAAGGAAAAAATTTTTTCCTCTCTTTTTAGTACCAAAGGAGAGAGAGGGACCGGATTAGGACTATTGGTAACCGAAAAGATAATTAAAGAGAATGGAGGGACGATACACGTAGCCTCTAAAAAAGGGAATGGAACTACATTCAACATCTATTTACCATATCAAGAGACAGAAAGAAAGTAGCAGGCAATACGCAGTAGGCAGTAAGCAGATTTTATATTCCCTGCCGGTTGCCTGGCATGATTCGAACTCAACAAACTCTATTAAAGGGGGGATTTAATATGGCCAAAAAGGTACTTAATGTTGAGGATGATGCCGATACCAGAACATTTGTCTCAACTGTTCTGGAGGAAAACGGTTACATACCGATCATGGCAATGGATGGTGAAGAGGGTATGAAAAAGATAAAAAAGGAGAGGCCAGATCTAATTATCCTGGATATATTAATGCCAAGGGAGAGCGGCATTAAGATGTATCATGAATTAAAGCTCGATCCAAACTTAAAGGATATTCCGGTTGTTATGCTCTCTGGTGTTTCTAAAAGGACATTTCTTAGATCCCAGGCGGCCTTGACTGAGTTTGGTGATGAAACCGTACCAGAACCACAGGCATATCTTGAAAAACCAGCAGAGCCAGAAGATCTGGCTGAAACATTAAAAAAAATTTTAGGCTGATCTAGATTAAGAGGAATTTGGAGATATTATGAAAATCTCAAAGATACTTTTTGTGTCTGAATTTGAGGAGTTATGGTTAGATGCCTTACAATCATTAATGGCCCTAAGAAAGGCAGGCATGAATAATGTGGTTTTTCTCCATGTAATACATAGGGATAAAGTAGCCATGCGGAGGGGTTCCGGTTACCTGAAGCAGGAAGAACGGAAGTTAAAAGAGATAGCTGATATTCGATTTATTGATTGGGCGGAAACTCTGTTTGAAGAGGGAATGGAGGTTGTGGCCCATATAGCCATTGGTAATATCGTACCTAAAATCCTCTCTGTTACTGAAATTGAAAAAGTGGATCTCATTGTAACTGCTCGCCGTAAAAGGGCTAAATTTGAGGAACTTTATGCCGGTTCAGAAACATCGGAGCTTCTGAGAAGAGCTGATAAGCCGGTTTTAATATATAATTATCTGTCACAGTCCGGAAAGGTGGGTGAGAACCCATTTGAGAGGCTCCTTTTAGGGCTTGATTGGTCAGTATCTTCTGAAAAGGTTCTTGACTATGTCCTTGCTTTAAGAGGTGCGGTGAAGAGAGTTGATATTATTCATGTGATGAGCGAAAAGGATGTTGCCAAAATATCCAAAATGGAAGCACAAAAATTAGAGAGGAATAATAAAAAGAGATTGGATGAAGTATGTGATGTTCTCGTTAACGAAAGACTTGATGCACGGCCACATCTTTATATTGGTAAAGTTGAAGAGCAGATTCAAAAGGCAGCTTCTGAGCACAGGACCACTATGATTGTTGTGGGAGCGAAAAGGAGAAGTATCTGGAAGGAAAAATGGTCAGGCAGTGCGGCCCATTCTCTCGCAGATAAGTCGGAATTACCTGTCTTGATTGTACCAACTGAGGTTAAATAGTAGTGCCTGTAAAAATAAAGAAAATCCTCTACATACCATACCTAAAAGAGCCAACCTACGATCTACTTGAAGGATTGCTGGATATAAAGAAGATTGGACTTGAGGAAATTATCCTTTTCTCCGAGAGCCTTCCACAGGGATTGAAGGAAAAGTTATCTGAGCATGGAATAAACCTCAAGAGAGATAAGGGATCAGGACCGCTTATTCCAGGAATTTTAGATTCAGCCAATAAAGAGAATGCATCCTTTATTGTAGCTCATCTCAATAGAGAAAAGAGAAAGATGTTTAAAGGCTCTGTAGTGAGAAATCTGATAAAAAATACTCGTCTTCCCCTCCTGCTTATTCATGAAAATGGTGAGGAAAGGAGTTTTTCCACAAAAGGCTTGTTTGATAATGTAATTCTTGCTATCAACTGGTCTGATTCAACTCAAAGGGCATTGCTTTATACTATAGGTGTGAAGGCGCTCGTAGGACTAATAGACGCAGTATATGTGTTGAGTAAAAAACCGACTGTCAAGGATATCAGGCAACTGAGGGACAGGGTTGAGGATATTAGAAATATCTGCTTAGAGGAAAAGATAGATACCGAATCTCATATTTATGCTGGCAAGACGCCAGAAGAGATTTTATTAGCGGCAAAAGACTATAAAGCCACTCTTATTGTAATGGGATATGGTTCAAAGGGCATCGTGAAGGAAATTACCTCAGGGAGTGCGTGCTATCGGGTAGCAGAGGAGTCTCCTGTGCCTGTTTTGATTATTCCTTAAGGTAAAAAGGATAGGTATGGAAGTTACGGTATTGGTGCAGGCAGTCTATAAGGCCTTTGAGATTCTTGAGAAGGGGAAAAATAGCGAAAAGGCCAGGGAAGAGGCCAGGGAATTATTATACACTTCTGCAAAGTTCACCAGTGAAACAAAATCCCTCACAGAGAAACAAGAAGCCAGGGCTCTTCTATCGAGTGCTATGCAACCAAGATTAGCACTGCGGAATTTTACCCTAACCTTCTTCATCCTCTTTGCCTTCTGGATCCTGCTCTCAGGGCGTTTTGATTACTTTCATCTTGCCCTTGGTGGTATCTGTTCTGTTCTTGTTGCGTACCTATGTCACGATCTCTTATTTTTCAACATCAGGCTTGGAGACTTTAGGACAAGGGCTCGAAGGTTTCTTCAAGCTGGCCCCTGGTTCATGGGCCAGATCTTTTCGGCAAATCTGCATGTGGCCTATCTGGCACTATCCCCAAAGATGCCGATAGATCCTCAGATAATACGGTTTAATACAAAATTGGAGAGTGACATCTCATGGGTTGGTTTAGCCAATTCCATTACTCTCACTCCAGGTACCATTACCATAGATATCAGGGAAGGGGAGTTTTTTGTTCACGCCCTGGATAGAAAGGTTGCCTATGATCTTAATACTGGAGAAATGGAAGATAAGATTGCC
>JAFDDS010000125.1 GCA_019310745.1 Deltaproteobacteria bacterium
TTACAGAGTATGTTAACACCAAATCGGAGCCCAACAGGGCGATGATGAAGGTGGAGGACAGTCGGGTGACGATCCTTTCTGACATGTATATGCCTAAAAAAACCACTTATGCAGTTATTGAGCTGATTGATTTTATAGGACTGACCGAAGGCTCTGCCAAGGAGGGACTCTTTTCCAGCTCGTCTATGGGGTTGATAAAAAATACGGATGCGCTGGCTATTGTGGTGCGTCATTTCAACAACGATACCGCAGGAATTTCCACACCTCTGAAGGATATTGTGAAAATCGATGAGGAATTATTGATTTCTGATCTACTTATTGCTGAGAATCGACTGGAAAGGATAAAAAAGGCCTATCAGCAGGGTAAAAAGAACAATTCCCTTGAAATGGAAGAAAAGATACTCCACAAAATTATAGACCACTTGAGTAACAATCAGCCGATTCGGGAACTAAAACTGGATGGTGATCATGAAAAGATGTTACGCGGATTTCAGTTTCTCACGCAAAAACCCTATATGGTTATCCTGAACTCTGGGGAGACAAATTTTGGAAAAGACAATGACCTATTAGAGAAGATCGGAACGAACCACAGGGTCATAGAATTTGCGGGTAAATTTGAGATGGAATTATCCCAGTTAGATGATCAAGAGAGTATAGATTTATTTATGGCGGACATGGGTATCCAGGAATCCGCGAGAGATCGATTGTGCCGTGCCGCTTATGAAATCTTGGGCTATATCAGTTTTTTCACGGTCGGTTCTGATGAGGTTCGTGCATGGAGCCTTCATCAGGGCAAGACTGCTGTAGCTGCAGCCGGTGCCATTCATACTGATCTCGCCAAAGGTTTCATCAGGGCCGAATGCTTCTCCTATGAGGATCTCATTGAATGTGGGTCTGAAAAGGTTGTAAGCAAAAAGGGATTGTTTAGGTTGGAAGGAAAAGAGTATATTATTCAGGATGGAAACATCCTGAATATCAGATTTAACATCTAAAATTATGGTGGTGAAACAAGCTTTAAAGAATGAGGTTTTTAAGCATTAAACATTAAATGAGGAATACCAACATGTCTGATAAAACAAGTGAAAAAGCGTATGAATTAGGCTT
The DNA here is from genome assembly GCA_019310745.1 of Deltaproteobacteria bacterium. The sequence goes on from JAFDDS010000125.1 coordinate 1,105, forward strand.
TGAGTATGAAAAAAATTACGGTGGTTGTGCTCAATGTGCGATCGGAGCATTGTATGAAATGTTTCCAGAGTTAAAAAACGAAGCAATATTTAAATCTGCAAGCGGTCTTGGTGGCGGAATAGGATTAACTACGTTTGGAAGCTGTGGCGCGTTGGCAGGCACAATAATGGTGTTGAGCCAGATGTACGGAAGAGAATTAGAAAATATAGAAGATCCGGAAAGAAAAAGGTTTGTGGCATATAGGCTCAGCGAGAAATTAGTAAATAACTTTTTAGACGAATATGGGACAGTTACATGCAGTGAAATACAAAAGAAGCTTATGGGAAAGTCATTTTATATGTATGAAGAGTTTGAAGAATTTTTAGAAGCAGGCGGGCATTCAACAGCATGTACAACAGTGGTTGGTAATGCCACCAGATGGGCTGCTAACCTTATTGCTGAGCTGGAAAATAAAGGCGTAGATGAAGTTGTAGATACATAGAGAGCATGTCGAACCCTTTAATAAATACATATTTCCACTTCAATTTCTTGCTCGTTATACACCTCTAGACATTACCCTTCCTGCATATATCAAATAGCACGTGCTTGTATATTTCTTAAAGAAACGAAGAGCAATTCTTTGGTTACTACTTTATAATCAACTTCTAAAGATTCTATTGGTTCTGCAAGAATCCTTCTTCACTAATACCTTAACACTGTTTATATTTCTATTTATAATGGTTATTCTATCATATATGTGCATCTCACATGACAAAAGGAGCAATGCATTCTAAATTCAAATCTTAAAAAATATTTTAAATTCATTGGAATATTAGTGTACTATACGTATATGTTAGCCTAAGAATCATATGACGTTTCAAATATGCTCTGTATGGGGAGTAGTTGATATTTGAAAAAGCTTATCACAAGAAGAATGGCTGTAAAGAGATTGTTTCAAATCTCCAGCGCTATGGCCTTTTCCGCTTTAACTGATTGGCCTCTGCGTGGCACGAAGAAGCTATGGGCTCAAAAACAAGGTACCGGGTTTATTGTGGAAGGCTTTGGACAAACAGAGGGATATTCCATAAAGGAGTTAACCAAAAAGATCTTTGATGCTGCAGGAGGCATCGCACGTTTTATCTCACGAGGAGACGTAGTGGTAATTAAACCGAATGTCTCCTGGGCACGGCGACCTGAACTAGCAGCAACCACAAATCCAGAAGTGTTGGAGGCAGTGATAGAACTATGTTATGACTGCGGTGCCAAAAAAGTAAGGATCGCTGATCATACGATTCATGACGCACGACGTTGCTTTGCTATCACTGGTGTGGGGTCAGTGGCTAAAAAAACCGATGCTGATCTTGTCATGCCAAGATCATCTCTGATGAAAAAAATGAAGATTCACGGCCACCGCCTTGACATCTGGCCCGTGTTTATTCCACTGGTAGAGGCTGACAAGGTGATTAACCTCCCAATCGCCAAGGATCATGGACTGAGTACCCTGACCCTTGGTATAAAGAATTGGATAGGAGGTGTGGGTGGCAGAAGATATGCCCTCCACCAGGATATACACCAGACAATTGTTGACCTAGCCCAGTTCTTCAAACCCACCGTGACCTTGATAGACGCTACCAGGATAATGGTAACAAACGGTCCCTCTGGAGGAAACCTCTCCGATGTTGCCGAGAAAAACACTCTGATCTTAAGCGATGACCAGGTTGCCGCGGATGCTGCGGCTGCAAAGCTCTTTGGCGTCAATCCAGCGAATCTCGGATTTATTGAGTTAGGAGAAAAGTGGGGCCTCGGTACCTCGGATTTATTAAAACTCAATCGAAAAAAGGTGGTTATTTGACAGCACGGCATCTGATCTGGATCAGGCGGGCAAGCCAGGCATTTTTCCTCCTGTTCTTCCTTTTTCTCTTGATTGAGAGCCGTCTCCCACAGGATGTATTTGTTGAATATTCGCTCGCGCTTTCTTCCGCCCAGGAACTCAGTATCGAGCGGCCTGTGAGATTTTTCTTTCAGCTCGATCCCCTTGTGCTTCTCTCATCGCTGCTATCGGGACATCATCTCATCAAGGGTTTCTGGTGGGCAATAGGGTTGCTTGTGGTGACCCTGTTTTTAGGAAGGTTTTTCTGCGGATTTATTTGTCCCTTAGGCACGATTCATCATGTGGTAAGCTGGTTTAAGCCAACGCTCAAGGGAGAGCGAATGGTCAGGGCCAATCAGAAATCCCCAGGCCAGAGAGTCAAGTACTTCCTTCTTATCACCGTGCTTATAGGAGCACTCATAGGCGTCAATTTCACAGGGTTGATGGATCCCATTTCACTACTCTTCCGCTCAATTGCCCTGGCCATCATTCCGGGTCTCGGGACAGGAGCGAAAGAGGTATTTGAATTAATGGCCGGTAGCGATGTAAAAATCCTAAATCTCCTTGCGTATGGAGAGGTTTTGCTCTCACCTGTGTTCGGCTACACCTACGAGGTCTTTAAAACTGCATGGTTTATTGGATTGCTTTTTTTGGCGATCCTTTTTCTTAATAGAATTCGCCCGCGTTTTTGGTGTCGCTTTCTGTGCCCGTTGGGTGCACTGTTAGGGATATTCTCCAGGTTCACCATCCTTACCCTTGTCAAGGATGAAGAAAAATGCACGGGTTGTAATGCATGCACAAAAAGCTGTCAGGGGGCTGCCGAACCTGAGCCCGGAAAAGATTGGCAGAGTGCCGAGTGTTTGATGTGTTTTAATTGCTTTGACTCCTGCCCTGAAGATGCCCTGTCTTTCAGGTTCAGGTGGTTATCACCACAATCAAATAAAAAACCTGATATGGGCAGGCGCGCAGTCCTTGCAGGAATACTTGCCGGTGTTTCTTTACCACTCTTAGGAAGACTTGATGGCCAGGCATATAACGTATCAAATCCCCGGTTGATCA
>JAFDDS010000126.1 GCA_019310745.1 Deltaproteobacteria bacterium
TTAGATTCTTGTCTATCCCTTTAGACCTGCATAATACTCCCTAAGAATAGCCAAAACTTCTGGACGGCTGAATTCCGCTGGAACAGGGTCTCCGTGTGTAAGCATTGTGCGCAATAACGTCCCACTCAAAAGTAGATGATCCTGCTTGCCATGGGGACAGGTTTTAAAAGAAGCCATGCCCTTACATTTATAACAGTAAAATGTCCAGTCTATTGGGAGCATCTTTATAGCCAGAGCATCTTCTGGAATATCATAAAATATCTTCTGGGCATCAAATGGGCCATAACAATCCCCAACGCCTGCATGATCTCGACCAATGATCATGTGGCTTGCCCCATAGTTTTGCCTAAAAACCGCATGAAGCAAGGCCTCTCGGGGGCCAGCATACCTCATCTCCATCGGGTAAACCTTTGTAACTACCCGCTCTTTGGGAAAATAATGATCAATCACCACCTGTACACATTGCACACGGACTTCAGCTGGGATATCCCCCTCCTTTAGTTTTCCAACCAACTGGTGAATAAAGAGCCCATCTGAAACCTCAAGGGCAATCTTGGCAAGATATTCGTGAGATCGATGCATAGGGTTTCGCAATTGAAGGGCTGCAATCATCTGCCACCCACGTGCATCAAATATGGCACGCGTGTCCTCGGGTCGGGCATAAAGGCCAGAGAACAGATCGGGATAATCAAGCTCACTAAACACTTTCACTGGGCCAGCGATATTGTATTCCCCCTGCGCCATCACCTTGGCCACTCCGGGATGTCTTGGGTCATCCGTCTTGAAGATTTCCTTGCACTCATATTGCTTGTCGATTGTATATTTCTCCTCTATTTCCATAGAACCCATCAACTCAGCACTTTCTCCGTCAACCAGCGCCACTTCATTTCCCTCTTTTAATCCGGAGGCCTCACCCTCTGATACTGAAAGCGTGATCGGAATAGGCCAGAATACCCCGTTAACCATCTTCAATTCATCACAGATCCCCTTCCAGTCCTCCCTCCCCATAAAGCCGTTTGCCGGACTAAACGCACCCATACCGATCATAATCAGGTCCGAAGTCTCCCTGGACGTCATCCTCACTTTTTGCAGCCGTGCTGCTCTCCCTCTGGCCTCGGTCAACTCTTCACCTATAACCAATCTTGAGACCAATTTACCTCCGTGTGGCGGCACCAACTTTGACATATCTATTTTTACCTCCCAAAAGTCTTTTAGAGGGTAGAAAAGGGGACTTTTTCTGTTAGGCTTTTTATACAGAAAAATTACATGTACCCTAACTTACGCATCCTTTCCATTGCCTTTTCCTTATCCTGTCGTCTTCCACCCCTCTCCTCAGTATTCTCAAGATCCTGTTTCCAGGCCTGAATGTCAGAGGACTTCAGGCTGGTGGTCTTGGCCCCTAATGAACGATAGCCTTCCTCATAAAGCACGCAGTAAGGAATATTGAGGGCGGCATAGGTGTCCCAGAGGTCCTTTTCAGTGAAGTGCAAAATGGGACGGATCCTGGCATGTTCTGGTATCAGATGCGCTCCCTCCTTATGTTCAAAATACTCATCGTTAAACCTGGCCGGATGTTCATCCCAACGAAGACCCTGAAATACCCCCTTGATATTATTGCGCTCGAGAAACTGATTAAACACAACCGTCTTCATCAGATGGTTGCCGACATTCGACTCGGCTTCAAAGAGGAATTCCTCTCCTTCGAAGCCGAGTCGTTCAAGCTCCGCCCTATTACGTTCGTCTAAATCCTTCACCTTGACGGGTGCGTTCAAGGTATGGCCGGCAGCCTTTAATACATCGTCATTTCTACAAACCTCAAGAGGAACACCCCACTCTTTTTTGATCTTCTCTACAAATTCCTCTATCTCCTTGAATTCATCGCCTTCACCGATGATCATTGCTTTGGGAATAGGGACACCCTTTTCCTCGCAGACCTGACGGATGATCCAAAGGGTCAAGGTACTGTCCTTGCCGCCTGTCCAGGTTATCCCAATCTCCTCAGGTTTAAATTTGTCAAAGGCTTGCCTTACAATATCCTTCGAGATCTCAACAAGTTTCCTGCACTGTCTCTCCCTCTTTTCACTAATCTCTTTGTCAATAGCCATCTCCTACCTCCTTTTTGGTTCTTTTATTTGTATAAATTTTTACGTAACTTTTTTACCTTTGATATCTTCTTACTCTAGTTCTCACCTTCTGTTTCATAGCCTCTGCAACAGAAGATCGCTCGATGGTGTTGTTAAGTTCCTTTGGATCCGCCTTGAGGTCATATAACTCCCATGAATCATCCGTCCCACAATAGATGATCTTTAGGTCACCTTCCAGATAGTAGTGGACTTCTTTTTCTTCACCTTTTTCTCTACTACCGTGCTTGTCAACGGCCTCACCAAAGACCCCTCTTGTAGGATAGTCCTCAAGGGGAATAAGTGGATGCCCTTCAAAAGCATCCACCGAATCAAGTCCGAAAAGATATACTATGGTTGGGGGTATATCTAGACCGGACACCAAGATGTCACACACTTCTGTCTTTTCTCGAGAGGGCTCGTAGATGAATAAAGGTACGTTAACCAGCTCTGAATACATCTTTCCATCATGAGAAAGTCCCCCATGTTCCCCAAACTCATCGCCATGATCAGAGGTTATGATTATCACTGATTCCTTCAATAGGTTATCTTTTTCCAAAATTCCAAAAAATTCCTTTACTCCATCATCTATTTCTCGGACATGGGCGCAGTAAAGTTTCTTCAGAAGCTCAACTACCCCCTTATCAGACACATCTCGCTTTAGAACCACATCTCTAAAGAGCCTAAACATTTCTTCTTCATCTATTTGTATGGAGGGGTCTACTATTTCAATATATTTCCATTCAGGAACATAGGGTTCATGAACATCCATATAGTGCACCCAGAGGAAAAAAGGTTTATCCTGGCAGGACTTGAGCCAATCGTGTACCTTTTTGTTCAGGACATTTGCCTTGATGTATGGCACTTTATCATTGACTTCTTCTTCCATGGAATCATAGAAGACATCCCATCCCCTGTTCCAGCCGAAGTAAGTACTTATATACGGGTTTGAATGAAACCCAGCTGTAGCAATTCCCCCTTTTTTAACCACCTCAGATATTAAAACTCTCCTCTCCGAGAGCATTTTCTGCCTTCCATATTCGAGATAGTATGATGATGTAAGTATCCCTGGGAAGGCCGCCTGTGTGTAAGGACCAGGGGAATATGCCTTGTTGAACCTGATACAATTATCCTGAATCGAGTCAATGAAAGGCGTAAAACCCTCTCCGCCATAGCAACCCAAAACATCCTTTCTTAGGGTGTCTATGGTTAACAGAATTACGTTTTTCAATTAATCACCCCCCAATAGAAAAGATTGTCAAAGCTCACATGCTAATTAAGCTGTAGATTTTTGATTTCTCCTGCGAGCGCCAGAATTTCTTGTCAGTAGCCTAATGCCTTTAACCTGGAGCGCATCTTCTCATCATCCTCAGACGGACGTGCTGGTTTTTTTTCTCCCAAAACAGATTTACCTTCCATCTCCTGGGGTATCTCTAAATCCATCACGTCAAGCACGGTAGGGGCGACATCAAGCAGCATAGCTCCATTGTGCTCCCCACTTGCCGGTACTCCTGGCCCGGCTATGCAAAAATAGCCGTAGAGACCATCGGCTCCATCGTCTGGGCCCGAGGGTGTGTCAAAGGAGTATATGCTGCCCTGTCCGTAACCGGCCATCTCGCTGATGTTCCAGCGACATTCATCAAATAAGATGAAAAGATCGGGACCATACTCGGCAAAGGTGCCAGAGTGGATTTCCTTCCGCTTGAATACCTGAGTTTTAAGGGAATCCCCCCATTCATCCGGTATCTGTATTAATTTGTCTGCCAGCTCATCCATGAAACTGTCATAATCATCAGGATCAACAATTCCTTGAGGTTCTCTACCTTTAACATTAAGATACACCTGGCCTATATGTCCGGTACACTGAGTTCCACCAACGGAGCAGGCTTTGAAGGATATTCATGAAGCACCATGTAGCCTTCTTGAATAAGCCACTCATTAAGGTTAATTAGCCCATTGAGTCTTTGTACGCCGTGAGCACTGTGCACAAAGAGCACTGTTTCTCCATCGAGAGAATCCCAGACTTCACCAATTTGCTTGTCAATCCAGATGTAATAATCATGTAAGGCGTTCTTGTATCGAGAATCAGGATCATAGCGCCTGTGTTGTTCATCAAAGTAGTGATAAAAGAGATGCGGTATCCTGTCACAACCTGTTATTACAGTAAAGATATAATCACATTGCTTGTTGCTGATGAAATGCTTTAGCAGCGTGAACCGCTGTGAGTCCATGTCGTATATCCATTTTAACACCCTTTCTTTTTCCATCTGTCTGTAGTCAACCCCTGCCTCTTTAGCATCAATGATGTATTCTCCGGCTAAGCGGTAAACTTCATCTTTTAGGCTTTCTGGCCAAGTGAAGCCTTTGTCCAAACTCGGTGTCATAAAAGATGAAATGCTATATCCCCCTGGAATCCGAGGCGGTGGCCAGGTGAGAGGTACGTTAATAATAGCTACCTTTTG
>JAFDDS010000127.1 GCA_019310745.1 Deltaproteobacteria bacterium
GGAGGGTGTTTATCCCTTGAAAATTCCCCTTCGAGTAGATATAAGCTGGGGTAAGAATTGGGACGAGGCTCATTAAATTTGATACTGGATGCTGGATGCTTGATACTGGATATAGGAATCTGAGTACATCATACATCATATTTTGCACCAACAACGGACAACGGTGAACGGACAACTTTAGGCACTTAAAATGGAAGACTATTATATTGGTATTGACGCTGGCTCTGTAAGTGTAAATGCTGTTGTTATCAGCAACAAAGGGGATATACTATACGAATATCCTTATAAAAGACATTTTGGCGGAGTGGAGACAAGCGTATTTGAGGTCGTCAGCGAACTCTACGATCGCCTCGACATTGAAAACATAAAGTCAATTGCCTTTACAGGAAATCATGGGAGAATCATAAGCGAGAAGCTTGGCGGATTTTATGAGTTTGAATCCATTGCCCAAATCCTTGGCTCCGTAAATTTGCAGCCTGATGTACAATCCATCATAAGCATGGGGGGGCAGGATACAGCTCTGTATATCCTCAACCATCATGGAAGTACATGGCAGCTCGATGACTTCAATGCGAATACCCCCTGCGCTTCTGGCACAGGGTCCTTTATCGATCAACAGGCAGAAAGACTGGCATCATCTATCTATGGAAAAGATATCGATACCTCGGAGGAGCACCTCACCAAGATAATGGAGGATTTCATCTCCCTCGGTCTCAAGAGCAAAAATCCCGTAAGGGTGGCCTGTCGATGTACCGTATTTACCAAGTCCGATATGATACACCTCCAAAACAAGGGTGAAAGGCTTGAAGATATCATCGCAGGCTTACACATTGGAAATGCCTCTAATTACCTCAGTACGATTGTCTCAAGCCGGGTGCTGTCAGAGCCTATACTGTTTATCGGCGGACTCACCTTGAACGAACTGCAAGTGAGAGCATTCAGGCAGCACTTTACCAACCTGATTGTCCCTCAACACGCTACCTCTATTGGCGCATTAGGAGTGGCACTCCAGGCAAAAGAACATGGTATCGCTCACAAGCCCACATTAGAGAAACTCAAATCCATTACTAAAAAGGATACATTCTCATTCTTATCTGCTCCCAAACTGGAGCTTATTAAAACGGATTTCCCCGAGGATAATAAGGTAAAACGAGTGGCCAAGGGTAGAAAAAAAATACCGGTATTTTTAGGAATTGACATAGGCTCCACTACTACTAAATATGCCCTCATCGATGAGAAGAGAGAGATCATTGACAAGGAATACCGCCATACAATGGGAAAGCCAATTGAGGTGACACAAACGCTGCTGAGAATACTGAAAGACAGGCTTGGAGACACGATTGATATAAAGGGAGTGGCGACTACTGGGTCAGGCAGAATGGTGGTTGGTGATTTCCTCAATGCGGACTTGATTATTGATGAAATTACCGCTCATGCACGTGGTGCAGTTGAAATTGACCCCTTGATAGACACCGTTTTCGAGATAGGTGGGCAGGACAGCAAGTACATCTCTATTTCCAATACCCACCCGCTTGACTTCGACATGAACAAGGTATGTGCAGCTGGAACAGGGAGTTTTCTCCATGAGCTTGCAAACAAAAATGGCATCAACATCGTAAAAGAATTTCAGCAGATAGCCCTTTCCTCGGAAAAACCGATCAAGCTGACGGAACGGTGTACCGTGTTTATGGAATCTGATCTTGTATCGTATGCACAAAAAGGTGGGCAAAAAAATGACCTTATCGCTGGCCTTTGCTATGCAATTGTCTACAACTACTTACACAGGGTGGTTGAAAATAAGAAGATAGGCGAGAGGATCATGTTTTTAGGGGGCCCATCCCTTAATAAGGCAATAGTGGCAGCCTTTGAGGCAGTGCTTGGCAAGGGTATCTTGATACCTAAGCACCGTGAAGTGCTCGGAGGATTCGGCGCTGGCATCAGTGTGCAGGAAAAGATAGCAAAGGAAAAAAAGAAAGAATCCTCATTTAGAGGTATAGATGAGGCAATTAATGACACGCTCGAGTTTAAGGAAGCTATATGCCATGCAGACCCAAACTGCCACAATGAGTGTAAGTTAAAGATCTACAATTTCAGCGGAAGAAAAAGTGTGTGGGGAGGAGAATGCGGCAGGTATGAAATACGAGGCCACTATGGCGAGAAGAAAGAGGATTACTTTAAGTTGAGGGATACAATCTGGGAAAGCCACCTTATGGGACTCTACCATGATCTGGGAGATGTAAAAAGCGATGTCGAGGACAACAGGGCCATCTTTGAGATTGATGGAAGGCCGACTGTGGGAATGCAGAGGGCCTTATACAGTCATCAGATCGCCATTTTCTGGGCAGGTTTCTTCGACGCACTCGGATATAGGGTGGTATTGACACCAAAAACCAACGACCGTATTACAAAATTGGGGATTGAATCGATGACAACCGAGACATGCTTTCCAGTCAAGGTCTCACATGGCCATGTCATAGATCTTCTCGGCAAGACCCAATACCTTTTCCTGCCCTCTATCATTGATCTTCCCTCTCAGATTAAAAATACGAACAATTTCTATTGCCCTATGGTTCAGGGAAATCAGTACATGCTCAAAGCTGCATTAGGGCTAAAGGATAGCGAGATCTTAAACCCTACTGTCCATCTCAAATATAGCCCTGATCTGTTGAGCATAGAGCTGCACGCACAACTCGGAAGGACATTAGGGAAAAACCTGCGCCAAATCAGGGAAGCAATCGATATTGGTTTCAACAGACAGCAGGGATTCGAAAATGAGCTCCGCGAGCACGGCGCCAGAATTACATCTTCCTTAGGAGAAAAGGAGCCCTTAGTGATCATTACTGGCAGGCACTATAACCTATTTGATGAAAAGCTGAACCTTAGGCTCGGGCAAAACCTGGCAAAAATAGGCTTAAGCGCTGTTCCAATGGACTTTATTACCATCAAGGATATTGATCTTTCTGACTTTCCGAATATGTACTGGGGCTATGGCGCACAGATACTAAAAACCGCCAAATTAATAAAGCTCACACCGAATTTCTTTGGTCTTCATCTTACCAACTTCAGTTGCGGTCCGGACTCTTTTAATGAGCACTTCTACAAATACGTTATGGGAGACAAACCCTACCTTATTCTGGAATTGGATGAACATAGCGCAGTGGCAGGCGCAATGACACGGCTCGAGGCATTTAAAAATGTAATACAATCTGTACAAAAAATGGAATCTATAGAATCTCAAACCACCAAAGTTATTGCTATAGGAACCTAAGAAATGGAAAAAGTTACTCAATTAGATACCTTCAGAGTCATATCAGAGCGAGTGGGACGATTTAACGTCAAGGGAAAGAGATTTTTGATTCCGGAGATGAATCCCTTTGGTAGCCATCTCTTGGCGGCGATCTTCCAAAGTTTTGGAGTCAATGCATCAGTCATGGATACCTATGAGGGTCTCGATCTGGGAAAGAAATTTACATCGGGCAAGGAATGTTTTCCCTGTATAGTAACCCTGGGTGATATTCTTTATTTCATGGAAAAAGAAAGGGATAGGCTTGGAGATAAATTTCACCCCGAGAATTATATGTATTTTATGCCCGAGGCGAGCGGTCCATGCAGGTTTGGTATGTATAACAAGTTACACAGGATAATCCTTGATTCCATTCCTAGTTTAGACAAGGTAAATATTGCCACACTGAGCTCAGATGATGCATACGATCTCAAGGGATTGATACCGAAGGAAAAAATACAAGCATTTAGGAAGGCAGGATATCTCTCTATTGTGGTGGGGGATATCCTTGACAGGTTACTGTGGAGGGTACGGCCATATGAGAAAGCAGAAGGAATGGCAGATACCTTTATTCTCGATGCGAGAAATAAGATGAGTGAATCATTTACCATACACTCATCTAATGGAAATTTTTCTGCCATTCTCAGCGATCTCAAGAAGATCGTCAAAGAGGCAAGGAATATCATTGACCTCACTACACTACCTATGATCAGATAAGATTAGCCAAAATTGCCCTCAGATTAAACCTTAAAAAATTCCAGCTTAAAGAGGTAAAGAAATCTCTCCTGCAGTATCTAAAGTATAACCTCACTCTCTTCTACCAGTACATGCAGCAGAGGAAGATGTACCAGATAGTACGGAAATATATTGATATTGAAGAAGATCATAAAATAGGCCATTTAGAAAAGGTATTAAAAAAGACCAATACCTTCTCCTTTGCGATAGGCACTGAGGCATGCCTTAGCATCTCCTCAGCCTTAGAACTTGCCAGAAGAGGATATAACGGAGTTGTAAACATATTTCCCTTTACCTGCATGCCGAGTAATCTGACTGCCTCCATTACCAAGCCCTTAATGGGCAAGCTGAATGTCCCCTATATTGATGTTTCCTATGATGGCTCATTTCAACCAGGAAGGGAGGCGGCCTTACGAACATTTATGTATCAAGCCTATCAACACTTTAAAACACACGGTAAACCTTAAATGTATAAAATGCTTATAAATGCTGTAGATCCAGAAGAGTACCGGATTGCCATACTCAAGGATGGTGAACTGGATGAGTTTTACATTGCCACCTCTACAAGAGAAGAAAT
>JAFDDS010000128.1 GCA_019310745.1 Deltaproteobacteria bacterium
GATTCTGCGGCCAGGGTGAGGGTTATTTTTGGAAAGGCTGCACCAAAGCCTTTGAAGGGACCACCAGAGATTGTAAAGTTTTTCAAATCCTTCGGGTTTCAAACGGGAGGAAAGGAACCACCCGGCTTTAAGATCGATTATATCTGGGGAAACAATGTTCTTAAAGGAGAAGTTATTGATTATCCAGGTTCAAAAAATCACAAGATGGTGGTTATTGAAAGTGGAAACAAGAGAGCACGCCGATGGGCATGGGAGAAGCGCAATCTCATTGAAGACTTTCAGGCATTTTTTAGAAAGTCCCCTCCCGCCCTTGTAGGGATTATGGTGCTTACAGACACTGATCAGACCAATGAAGGGATTATAGCTCATTACAGCAGCATTATTCTGATGGGTAATTAATTCCTCTATCCATTCTTTCCATCCATTGAGTGTAATCGCATAACGCTGCCTGTTTTAATAATTTTGTTACTTTTTTCTAATAAGAGACGAACAATAGTTATATCGCTTCAATGGTAGAAGGTGGTTTTTTGGTGATATTGTATGTAACGCTGACAACACCGGGCACTTCAGTTGTGAGCCGCTCAGCCAATTGGTCTAATACGTCCCAAGAAAGCCTTGTGGGCGATCCTATTTTTGCGTCTGTGCTCTCCCAACACCTGACCTCGATTTGCAACCCATAATCTCTTTTTCCTTCCCTTATCCCGGTAACCCTATCATCATGGAGAATAGCCAAATACTGGAATGCGCCATGCGCCGCTATGAGATAGTTCTTCTTCAACAATTCTGGTAGCGCCTCGTAAAATTGTTACTCTTTCAGATGTAACCTCCCCGATTACTCTTGTAGCCAGTGCAGGACCAGGAAAAGGCGGTCGGTTGTAGAGCTCCTCTGGTAAGCCAATTGCTTGAGCGACCTTTCTGATCGCTGATTTTCGCAGTTGAATCAATGGCTCTAAAACTTTATATCCGTACATTTTCTGTGGATCGATTCCAATCTGCTCAAGGATGTTATGTTGCCTTTTAATCCCTGCAACAGTTTCTTCTACATCTGTGTAGTTAGTGCCATGAAAAAGATATTTCGCACCAGTTTCTTCCACTAACTGAGCAAAGGCATCTTTATAAAATGAGCGGGTGATAGCCTCTCTTTTCTCCTCTGGGTCGGTGAGACCTTTTAATGCCTTAAAAAAGATTTCTTCAGCCTTTATTAGTTCAACCGTTACTCCCAAATCTTTAAATATTGAAACAATATATTGAGGTTCTCCCTCTCTCATGAGGGCATTATCAATGAAATATGTCTTGAATCGATCACCTACTGCCTTGTGTCCAAGGATAGTTACAACTGATGAATCAACACCTCCAGACAGGGCATTGATAGCCACTCCATTACCAATAGTTGAAGAAATCTCTTCAATCTTTTCCGCAATGAATTTCTCAGGATCTAATTCTTCTAAGGTAATTTCTTTGATTTCCATGCTACCTCCATATTTTAAAGAGTATCTGGCGCTGCTCAAGATTCGATGTGAGCAAACCTTCTCACAATGTACCACAGGTATTACAACTGGTAGCGCTACAAGAACTGCAGGACGATTCCTTTGAACTTGAAAACTCTCCCTTACTCTTATGGCTAAAGGTAGAAAGAAGTTTTGTAACATTTTTTCCTGTGCAGAGAGGGCAAAGCACTTTCTGTTCACCTAATGCTATAGTCTCAAAGACCTCGTCACATTCCATGCAATGGTATTCAAAAATAGGCATAGTGTTGGAATTTCCTTAAACTATTTTTTATAGCAATCGATTCAATATAACAATTAATCCAAAATTGTCAAAAATTATTAAGCGATCAGTCCTTATTATCAATTTTCACAGCAGGTGTAGCTAAAATACTCTTTTCGCTTGACATATAGATAAATTATGCATTATGGTTTTTCATTCTAAGGGATCGGTTCTATTTGCAGGGGTAGCTTCGCTCTGAAGGATAGTGTCCTTTGCCAGAGTGGCGACCTGAGGTTTGGGACCATGGAAGAAATTTATTTAATAGGAGGTTAGTACTATGGCAGAAGGAACGGTAAAGTGGTTTAGTGATAAGAAGGGGTTTGGCTTTATCGAGCAGGAAGACGGCAATGACTTATTCGTACACTATTCCTCAATCGACTCATCTGGATTCAAGACACTCGCTGAAGGTGAGCGAGTGAGCTTTGAGGTGGAAGAGACAGATCGAGGACCTAAGGCCAAGAACGTCACTAGGCTTTAGTCTGCTAAGCTACCGTTATAAGGGGAATCGTGTTGAGATAAAACGTGATACCCCTTATAATGCAGTAATCCAATCAGGAAGGTTTGCCTGCTCTACACAGAAGATGAAACCAATCATTTTAGAATTTTCTTTCCAGGAGAAGTTCTTTTTCTTGTAATTCCCTAAAGATTTGATTTCCATGCTCTTATCCATCAATTTACATGTCAACTACAACGCGAGAATGTCCGATTTCAATGCTTTAGGTAACTATTGGTGATGGCCTTAAAGTATCTTTAATTTCTATTTATGACATTGAGAGGGAGGATCTTTAAAAAATACGAACAGAAAATGGACAGCATGTGGAATATGAGTAGGGAACATTACTGTCTACAGGGGGAGGCCGCTTAACCGTATAAGGGAGGTTATCAGTATGGAAGAAAGCCAAGATCCTTACAAAAGGGAATATAGAAAAGTTACTATCAGAACCATAGATGGCTCCACGATATTAGGAAAAGTAAATATAGGTATAAAAGATAGAGTATCTGACGTATTCACTAAAGCAGACAATCCGTTTATTGTTTTAATTGATGCGGAACATAAAGACATTTCAGGAAAGATCCTCTTTGTGAATAGAAACAATATTGTGTGGGTTGAACCAGAAGATTAGTGACTACTAAAATGCCATTTCGCTTATAGAGAGATGGATTGTATATTCTTTCTCCTATACCCAATTCACTTTTTGCTTTGATAGATGGGATTATGGAGTCATATTTTCTATTTTAACGGATTATATGTGGTCTATAACTGGTCACTGTGTTTGAGAGATTCATAGAATGTTTTTTGAATAATACTCTGTAATATATACATAAAAAGGTATGTTATCATTAAAGGGCAAAAATATGCGTTTTGAAGAGACCTTCATGAATTTTATCCTTCACCATCAGGAGAGACATAATCGTACATATCATTTCTTGACTTTGATGGATGCTTTAGTCAGTGCGGCTAAGCATATCCAGCACTACTATTTGACTGGTGCCTTAAAAGGGAATTTGGGAATGGCTGGCGAAGTAAATGTGCAAGGTGAGGATGTCATGCGCATGGATCAGATTGCACATGAAATTACTATTCATTATTTGAGGAGTTCCGGACGGGTGATACATGCAGTCAGTGAAGAAGCGGAAGAAGTCATTGAGATGGACACCGATGGGGGACGCTATTTTGTGTATTTCGATCCCCTTGATGGTTCCTCAAATGTTTCCCATGGACTGCCGGTAGGTTTTCTATTCGGTATTGCCAAGCGAAACCTGGATGGACCCGAGGATGGCCATTTGCGGGCAGGGAAAGACTATATAGCGGCCGGCATGTTTGTGAT
This sequence comes from Deltaproteobacteria bacterium, assembly GCA_019310745.1. The sequence goes on from JAFDDS010000128.1 coordinate 3,597, forward strand.
CCCCACCGGCACGTTTACCCTTGCGCTCAGGGAATCCGGCACCTGGCGGTTCCACATCGATGAAACTATGAGCTTTGTCAAACCCTTTCGCATGATGCTTCCGCAGAATAGCAAGACCTGGGAGCTGTCATTTAATGAGGCAAACCGATACACTTTTTCTAAGAGGGTTCAAAACTGGATTGCACAAAAAGAAAGAAAATACGCGTTCAGATACCTTGGCGCCCTTGCTGGAGATTTCCACAGGATTCTTTCTAACGGCGGTATGTTCATGTATCCTGCCATTGTTAATCACCCAAAACCTGAAAAAAATCGCCTGCAGGGGAAATTGCGTCTCATGTACGAGGCAGCCGTTGTGGCATTCATGTGCCGCGAGGCCGGTGGTGATGCTGTTGATGAAACAGGTACCCCGATTCTCGAAATTCAACCAGAGAACCAGCACCAACGTACAGCCCTCTATGTGGGTTCTAAGCTCCTTGTGGACGAAATCGCCCAGATCCTGCAAAGTTAGGGTAAGTATAGGGATTTTAAAATATCACAAGATGATGTACGTTTAGTTTTTGTGAAATTCCCTTTAAAAGAAAGGAGGAGAACGATGGATCTTTTTAAGGCTATTAAAGAGAGAAGAAGTTACCGGAGTTTTTTGCCTGATTCGATCAGCGAGGGGACCATTGAAAAGATTCTGGAAGCTGCCATCTGGGCGCCTTCTCCCTTAAACACCCAGCCCTGGGAATTTATTATTATCACAAAGAAAGAAGTGAAGGGAAAAATATTTTCTGAGGCCGAAAGATGCATTAAATGGGCACTTGAAAAAAGTGGCTGGAAGTGGCTGGAAAATTATCAGGTAACTTTCTTACAATCTGCACCTGTTATAGTAGCTGTGATAGGAGATCCTCAAAAAACAGGCGTCGATATGTTTCTTGAAGAGGGTGGAGTAGGCTATCAACATGCCTGTGCTGCAGCCATCCAAAATATGCATCTTGCAGCTCATGCATTAGGTATTGGCAGCTTGTGGTTTACTTTT
>JAFDDS010000129.1 GCA_019310745.1 Deltaproteobacteria bacterium
CGGTGAATGCCCTGAATTCCCGTGCTCGAAATTCAAACATACTGAAGAGTATCGGGCTTTGGAGACTTCGTCATATCCGCCATATAGGAAGATTATTCCAAATTTGAATTTCATAAAGGAACATGGAATACAAAAATTCATAGAGAACCAAACAAAACGAATCAACTTGCTTGAAAAAACGATTGAGAATTTCGATGATGGAAGATCGAGAAGTTTTTATTGTAAGGTAGCAGCCTTGCTCGATGCAAAAAGTATAGAACGCTCGTTAGATGAGGCAGCCAATAAGATCAAGGCAGACAATATCCAGTCAAACGATATTAAGAACAGAGCTAGAATTCTTAAAGGGCTTCTGAATGAAGCTGTAGTAGAAGAAGGCGTTGAATTAAAGTGAAAAACAATGATTATGACAAAGTTTACCATGTGCTGGGGTTCGGAACTCTGTGGTTGCCTCGCTCGTTCCTCGCTCCACCCAAACCCAGCGCACTTTAGTTTGGAGAGGGCCTTTTTTTAAATAGCTAAGAGGTCTTGGCTTTTGTAAAATCAATAGCACTTGCTTGCACACTGGGCTTTGCCAATATCTGACATATTGTGCGAAATCGCTTTTAAAAGAAAGGAGAGGGAACTGCTATGGATAGACCGATGTCCGATTTTCATTTCAAGTTCATGTCTCTCGGCTACAAATTTCGTGATTTCTTCTTGCCCCGCATGAATATCTTGAAAGAGGTAGGGATAGAACCAGGGTTTCATGTACTCGATTACGGCTGTGGATCTGGGAGTTATATAACAGCCACCGCAGAATTGGTGAGCAAATCAGGGAAAATTTACGCCCTGGACATCCATCCGCTTGCAATTCAGAGGGTTCGGAGTATCGCTTTCAAAAAGCAACTGACGAATGTGGAAACTATTTGTTCCGATCATAAAACTGGATTGCCGGATAATAGCTTAGATGTAGTTCTCTTATACGATATCTTTCACGGCTTGGGTGACCCCAATGCAGTCTTGGAAGAGTTGCATCAAGTATTGAAGCAGGATGGAGTCCTTTCGTTCAGTGACCATCATATGAAGGAAAGTGAAATAGTGTCTAGGTTAACAAATGGAGGATTGTTCAGGCTGTCGAGAAAGGGCGAAAGAACATATAGTTTTTTGAAAGGGGAATAGTAATGAGTTACTTCGCGCAACACAGTGTAGAAGGTTTGTGGCTTACGGCATGCACTTTTCAAATTTCTGCTTTGCAAAGATTCTTTTACACTGAAGGAGTTAATCGTTATTTGGGATAGTCTCCGTAATATGGGGGGAATCTTAATATAGTATCGAAAAGAGGATCATTGATGTTTATTCCGTTATTTGAGCATTATCTCCTACTGGGAAATAAACTCCCTTACGTCCCCTTGGGTGAGTTCCCGACTCCTGTAGAGAAGCTCGATCGACTAGGTGGGGATATAGGGTTAGATCACCTTTACATAAAGCGGGATGACTTGAGTGGTAGAGTTTACGGAGGGAACAAGGTGCGAAAGCTAGAGCTTCTCCTAGGCTATGCTCTGCGCGTTGGAGTTAAGGAGGTTTTGGCTCTTGGCTGTGTAGGGTCCAATTATGCTCTGGCTACAGCTATTTACGCCCAACAGTTAGGATTAAAGAGTATCTCTATGCTGATGCCCCAGCCCAATGCTCAATATGTCCGCCGCAATCTCCTTATGAGTTATTATTGCAGGGCGGAACTTCATCAACACCGAAACATCCCATTACTATATGCAGGGATCTTTCACCAATTCCTGTGGTATAAGCTAAAATATCGACGATCTCCCCAAATTATGCCTCTTGGTGGATCTTCGCCCCTTGGGGTAACTGGTTTTGTCAATGCAGCATTTGAACTTAAAGAGCAGATTATGGAAGGAGAAATGCCCGAGCCTGACTGTATCTATGTTGCCTTGGGTAGCATGGGCACAGCAGTGGGGTTGATGCTTGGACTTAGAGCTGCCCACCTCAGGAGTCGAGTAATCTGTGTACAAGTAGCAGGTGAAAAATCTGCTAACGAGAAAAGAATGGTCAAACTCTTTCATAAAACCGGCTCCTTCCTTTGTTCCCTAGATCCGTCTTTTCCTGAGCTTGAATTGTCTGAGAAGGATATAGATATTAAACGTGATTTTTTGGGGCAAGGGTATGCTTTCTTTACTGAGGAAGGAATGGAAGCTATGGCTCGCATAGAAGAAACTGAGGGAATTAATTTGGAGGGGACTTATACAGGGAAGACATTTGCTGCCCTTATAGATGATGCGGAAAAACAAAATTTGAGAGATAAAGTCGTTCTATTTTGGAATACCTATAACTCTAGAAGTTTCTCAGATGTCATAGATAACGTTGATTACCACCAATTGCCTCGAAGCTTTCATCGTTATTTTGAAGAAGAGGTGCAGCCCTTGGATAGATAGAGGTTCTTAAAGGGAGAAAGGGAGAAAGGAAGGTCTGGAACGGTGGCTAAAAGCAGCATATTTGTGGTTCGCTCTGGCACCTTTGCAAAGCCACAAGGTTATATGCTGTTGTTGCAGACGGTTTTATGTTTTTGCCGAAAGTTGAATTAGTGGTTAATATTAATTAAGGGGGAAGCCTACTTAGGAGACAAGCATTATGGTTGTGGTAACAGGGGCAACAGGGCATCTTGGAAACGCCCTTGTCAGAGAATTACTGGCAAGGGGTAAAGAGGTACGGACAGTAATACGTCCATTTAGAGATACTACATCTATCGAGGGATTGGAGGTAGAAAGGGTTGAAGGAGACGTACGAAATGTTGACTCTCTAATCCAGGCATTCAAAGGAGCCGATGTGGTCTATCATTTAGCTGGAATGATATCAATCTTACCGGGGAAGGCTGAATTGTTACATCAGGTCAATGTAAGGGGAACACGTAATGCGGTGGAAGCATGTCTGAAATCTGGAGTGCCACGGTTAGTTTATACCAGTGCTATCCAGGCAATAGCGGAGCCACCTGGGGGCACAGTTATTGATGAGACGCTTCCATTTGACCCTGACACGGCGATTGGAGAATATGATAAAACCAAAGCCCAGGGCACCTTGCAAATACTGGAAGGAGTGCAGAAAGGCTTGGACGCGGTCATAGTCTGTCCTACGGGAGTAATTGGGCCTTACGATTTTAAGCCATCGGAAATGGGGCAGATGTTTATAGATTTTGCCCGGGGTAAACTCAAAGCCTACATAGATGGAGCTTATGATTTTGTTGATGTTCGTGATGTAGCGGTAGGTCATATCCTTGCCTGTGAAAAAGGACGTACAGGGGAGAGTTATATCCTATCGGGTGAGCGGATTACTCTGGATGATTTGATGCTGCTTCTGGAAGAGGTGACTGGAGCAAGCATACCTCATTTGAAGATGCCTATATGGTTAGCCCGCATAATGGCCATATTTACCCCTCTGTATTACCGTGTGACAAACACCATACCGCGTTTTACCAAGTATTCCATCCGCACACTTACTAGCAATTCCGTGATAAGTCGGGAAAAATCTCGCCGTGAACTAGGTTACTTCCCCCGCCCTATTAGGGAAATTATTGAGGATACCATCCGGTGGTTTAATGAAGCTGGCAAACTGTAGTACATAATATCGCATCATTTTGCTCTATGTTCTCATAATCAAAATCGGTGCAGGAAAGTCTTAAGCAGAAAAGCTAAACCTTTGAAGGTTTTTCACGTTTATAATATCAAGGTAGCGAAATATGCGAGATTGCTTTGAGGAGACAAGGAGATGAATAAGTTGCTCAAATTTTCAGTGCCAATACTGTTAATTCTGGGGTTAATGCTAATTAGTGGCTGTGCAGCAGCACCACCGATGCCAGTGCCATCACCAGCGCCACTGCCATCAATGCCAGCACCAGAAGAATTTGTTGATAAGGAAGGATATCCAGGGGCAGGTCCCGGCGAGGCAGCCATAGAGCGTAAAATTGTGAAAACA
>JAFDDS010000130.1 GCA_019310745.1 Deltaproteobacteria bacterium
AGCCATTACACACCTGAGGAAATAACGAAACATAGGGGGTGGGGTCATTCAGATTATCAATCAGCAATTGATCTTGCTCTGAAGGCTCATGTGAAAAAACTTGTCCTTTTTCACAATGCGCCAGAAAGAAAAGATAGCGATATGATTAAATTGACGATTCTCTGTCAGGACTTAATTAAGGAAAAAAATGCAGATTTGGAGATAGAGACAGCTAAAGAAAATTCAGTGCTTGTGCTTTAAAAAAAATAGTCACGTGTATTTGTTGGGTTTATTTCAGTCCCTTTTTATTTCAGACATTACACTTGATAGACCGGATAGCAATTCCATGATCCTCTCTGCCTTATCTGGATCTATTACTCCTACCCCGCAGGCAGGTGTAATAATTGATCTTTCAGCCACTGTTTTTCTATCGATGCCCCACTCATACAATGTATTAAGTCCTTTTTCTAACTGCATTTTCAAACCATCAAGTGTTTCTTCACCAGTAAAGGAAGTGGTAGGAACTACTCCCCATGCAACTGTACCACCATTTTCAAGAAATTTTATGATTTCCTGTCTGTAGAGCAAAAAATAATCCATATAACCAAATGCATCGAAATTTACGATATCAACACCTGTTTCAAATATCATTGACCAATCGGTATTTCCACAGCAGTGGATACCAACTAATACATTACTTCGTGATCTTAGATACTCTATAACCTCCCCTAAAAGTCTAATGACCTCCCCTCTTTGTATAGGCGTAAAGGCTGAACCAAAACCAGAGAGGTATGGCTCATCTATAAATAGAATAGCCATCTTTTCCGCCAAAGACATCTTATTAACAATCCATAGTGCCTTAATTGCTAAGCCCTTTACTATCGTGTCCATAATTTCGTTATTATAAAGAACAGGTTTCCCTTGTGTATCTATCAGGCTTCCCGCAAAAGTAATGGGACCTACTATCTGACCCTTAATAAAAGGTCCATAACTCTGGGGGGTTTTTTCAATCAATCCTAAAAGTTTATACAGACCAGCTGCATATTCATGGCTGATAGCAAAATAATCTGTATCCTCGGCCATAAAATGTTCATAAAAAGAGATGAGTTCATTATCCTGTGTATCTGTAGTGCGGATGAACAGGGAGTTTTTCTTTAGATCCATTTCAATTCGTGGAAACCTTTGACTTGCCTGGATGGTCATATCTTCAAAGTGGCTCCGCTTAACGAACTGAGGCCAAAAGGGTATGTCCGGAAAAAATTTAAGGATGTGCTGGCAGGTTGTATCTACATCCAAGAAAGGTACGCTACCCACACCTGTAGCCATAAAATTAAAAGCAAAGCTTTTTTTCAATTCAACCCCTACCCTACCCGCTCAATGTATTCTTTTGAGCGTGTGTCGATCTTCACTGTATCTCCGATATTGACGAAAAGTGGCACTTGGATAATGCCTCCTGATTCAAGGGTGGCCGGTTTACCACCTCCTGCTGCTGTATTTCCCTTAATTCCTGGCTCAGTTTGTGCAACCTCTAAATCAACAAAATTGGGAAGCTCAACATCCATTATCTTATCGTTGTATATCAGTACCTTGACATTTGTGTTTTCTTTTAAAAAAAGTCTATTCTCTTTTAACTGTTCAGCTGATAAAAAACTCTGTTCAAAGTTTTCGGTATCCATAAAACAAAACTCACCTTTGTTCTGGTAGAGGTACTGCATTTCCTTTTCCTGTATATTTGGGGGAGTAACCTTTTCTCCAGCTCTAAATGTTTTCTCCAAAACTTGTCCGGTGATCATATTTTTTAGTTTTGTCCTCACAAATGCACCACCTTTGCCTGGTTTTACATGCAAAAACTCTATCACGGTAAATGGTTTCCCATCCAATTCTATCTTTAATCCTGTTCTAAAATCTGCTGTTGAGTACATTGATGTCAAGTTTCCTTTTTTGCGGTCAATTGTTTAAGTCGTTAAGTAGCTGAATAGTAATACAAAATTACTCAATTACCTTATATAAAAAATGTGGTGCAGCAATAGGTTTACGCTTGGCTTGAAAGGCTTGTAACCTTTCCCTTCTCTATATTAGTAAGCCACCTTTCTAAAATTCCTATTATTGTTAATGTTTTTTCTTTTAGTATCGCTTCATGAGATCTCTCAGGCTCTTTAGTTGTTATTATTGCCTTCAATTCTTCGAGCCTATTTATATATTTTTCATCATCAGGAAAATCCTTAACAACCTGTGTGTATATCTTGATTGCCTCTTCTAATTCTCCCTGTTTATAATAAATTTCTGCTAATGTTGAGGTTGGAAGAATTGATACTTCCTCTTTTAGCGGGGCACTCAATTCAGATAAAAGTCGAGCTGCATCCTGATCATTGCTATGGTGCGCTAAATAGAGCTTTAAGGAATTTATTGCCTCTTCAACCATATTCTCTTCCTTAAATAGCTCAGCTTGAAGTTTAAAAACTGAAGTTAACTCATCAATTTGTTTGGATATTATTTCTAGTTCTGCCTTTGCAAGTTCAATAGATTTCTGTTCAAAATATGTTTCTGCTAAAAGCTTTCTTATGCTAATATCATCAGGAAAAGATTCCAATGCCTTAAGGCAAGCTCGTATTACTTTGTCAGGTTTCCCTTCCTTCTTTAAGATTTCAAGAAGGATGATTCTTGCCTTTGGTGTTGCTATTTTGTCTACAATTTCATCATAGATCCCATTTAATGTGGTCATTGCTCGCCCCTTTTTTATATATGCTCCTACTTTTATTTCTTATTTCCTTTTTTAGCATTTTTTAATTCCTTTTTAAGTCGATATATGATTTCATTGTCTTTTATCATCCCCAATTGCTCTCGAGCCACTGACTCAAAATATTTATTGTCTTCCTTGAGTCGTGTGATTTCATCAGCAAGCAACCTCTTTCTTTCTTTAAGGTGCTTTAGAATAGCTAAACATCTCTCTTTTTCTTTTTGCATTTTATACAGGTCTATTAATCCATGCCGCCCAAAAGTTAGCCAGGTTAACGAAATAGCGGCAACAAAAGAAAAAATTACAATATAGATAAATAAATTTCTCTTAATAAACGCCAAATTTACAACACCCTCTCTTCCCTCCACTGGGCAGCTATTACAATGGAGTTAATTCCTGCTTTCTTGGCTAAATCCATTATCCTGACAACATGCCCATGTGTAACATCTCGATCGGCATTCAGAATAAGACTGATCTTTTTCTCTTTACTGAGCTCTTTAAGTTGAAGATAAAGATCCTTTAACGTTACTTTTTTCTTTTGCAGGTAACAATTTCCTGTTTTATCTAACGATACTGTCATAGTATCTACTGATTGATCTGATCCTCTTTCTGAAATATCAGGCAATGTAATATCAATTCCTGATATAATGTCAAAATGAGAAGTCAGCATAAAAAATATAAGGAGTAAAAACACAATATCAATTAAAGGAGCAACACTTACACCAAGACTAATTTCCTCTCTCTTTAGCTGACTAAACCGCATTATCTTTGGTACTCTCCATAGTGTCCACAAGCCTAATAGAGCTTTCCTCCATTTCAAAGATAAGGATCTGGGCTTTATCTAAAATAAAACGATAGGCAACCAATGTGGGTATAGCCACTATAAGGCCTGCAGCAGTTGTGATTAAAGCCTCAGCAATGCCTCCTGCAAGAGGTGCAGGGCCACCAACACCATAGATAGAGATAGCATTAAAGGTTTTTATCATACCTGAAACGGTACCAAGCAAACCAAGCAATGGAGAGAGATTAGCAATAGTTAATAATACTCCTATATTTCTCTCTAAGATAACACCTTCTCTCCTTCCCTTCTCCTCAATAGCCTCTTTAACCAGCCACAGGCCTCTTCCTGTGTTCTTAAGGCCTGCGAGAAAGGTTCGAGCAATTGAAGAGCTGTTTCCTTGGCAAAGAAAGATTGCATCAGCAATTTTATTGCGCTGTACGAGCTTTTCTACCTTAACAA
>JAFDDS010000131.1 GCA_019310745.1 Deltaproteobacteria bacterium
AGCCTGGTGCGTGTCAAATAGTAGAACCCTCAAGGGAAACAGGTATGTCTTTTTTTGCTCAATGCCCTGATATAGAGTCCTAGCTAGGGGTGTTTCAAAATGGTGCAAATGTACTGAGTAATAGAAAACAGGGATAAGTCTCTATGCACCATTCTGAAACACCCACTTCTGTGCATTTAGGAGGGCATAGCAAAAAAAGACATACCTGTTCCCCTTGTGAAGCTATTCTATCATCCGTCAAAACAACCTCACCTTCACCGTTTCTCCCTTATAGAGGCCCTCGGTATTCATATCAATCCTGACAATGCCATCTGCCTCTACCATGGTGGATATAAGTCCACTTTTTCCCAAAATAGGTGTTGCAAACCACCTACCCTCAACGTGGCTAAGTTTTACCCTTATATAATCCTCTCGACCAGTTGCCGACTCTATATTTCTGTCAATTTCTGCCTCTATAGCGTGACTATCATATTCCGTAATGTTTGTAAGGCCCACAAGCTTACCAAATAAATATCTAAGGAAAACATCAAATATTATCATAGCAGATACAGGGTGCCCAGGAAGGCCCCACAAAGTCTTGTTTTCTTTTCTTGCAATAATAGTCGGTTTACCAGGGCTAATTGATACGCCATGAGCCACTACCTCTACACCATCCAAGGAAAGAAATGCATCTGAGGTAAAATCCTTTACACCAACCGAGCTTCCACCGGAAAGCAAGACAACATCTGCCTGAGATAGTCCTTTCTCAATGAATAACGTAATATCCTCAAACCTGTCCTTAATTATACCAAGATAGATGGGTTCCACACCTAATGTAATACAGAGGCCCCCAAGGGTGTAGCTATTTATGTCTCTCATCTGCCCTGCTTCTGGTTTTTTGCTAATATCTACTATCTCTTCCCCAGTCGATATAATAGCTGCCTTTGGTTGTGTAAATACATCTATCATGCTTATACCAAGGCCTGCCAAAATACCAAGATCCTGTGGCCTTAACTGGCTCCCTTTATGCAAAACTACCTGTCCTCTTTTAACATCATCATCAGGAAGGATTACATTTTCTAATGGGGAAACAGGCCTAGAGATTTCCACTACCTCATCTTCAACCTTCTGGGTGTACTCTACCATAACAACAGCATCAGCACCTTCTGGAAGCATACCGCCTGTTGATATCTGGGCACACTCTCCTCTATGAAGTACACATTGCGGTATCTCGCCCAGCGTGACTTCCCCGACAATATTGAAAGGGGTTGGAAGATTCTCGCTGGCACCAAAGGAATCTTTTGCAGCAAGGGCATACCCATCCATAATGGATCTTTGAAATCCTGGGAGATCTTCATCAGAGATAATATCTCTTGCCAAAACCCTGTTGAGCGCACCTGTTATAGGAACAGATTCTGTTCCCAACGGCTTGATATCTCTTAGAGATTCAAAGATATCCTCTGCTGTCTTTACTTTAAAGAATGAACGCATAACCGAACTAGGTGTAATTATTCAAAATCCTGCTTGCCCGGTACCCCTGAAATCAGGTCTGGACCAGGTGAAATTTAACAAGGTGAAATTAAATTTTTCTATAAACTTTCGAACAGATAATTATATGTCATAAATGACATGAATAATCAACTAAAATTTTGGTAACGAGAAGAGGGAGTAATAGGATTTATAGGAGTGATTTTTCTTCGGCCAGCTTTTCTCTACATCTCGCTATGTAGATAATTGCTTTCCCATGTTGGCCAAGATCAGGATAATGTGTGATGAGATATTCAAAGCGGCTCAACGCTGCCAGATAGTAGCCAGACTTGAAATAGAAATAACCAACATAAAATTCATACTCGGCCAGGGTGCTATAACATTTCCTCATATTTCTCTGGGCCAGCAAAGAAAATGGGTTTTCCGGGAATTCTTTGCGCAGCCTCTTAAACCCTTTTAAGGCATTTTTTGCGCTTGTCTGATCCCGGTCAATGGTGCTTATCCTGAGAAAGTTACACATACCCTGCTGGTAAATTACATACGGGATAGATTTGTTTTTCGGATGAAGCCTTTCAAATTCTATGTATGCCTCCAAGGCCTCCTCAAATTCTTTCTTTTTAAAAAGAGCATCGGCCATTTTTAATTCAGCTTGAATAGCCAATTTACTGTAAGGGTATCTATCTTTGAGTTTTTGAAAGGCCTCTACTGCATAACTATAATCGCCATCTCTAAACTCTGACATTCCCTGATTCATCAGTTCTTCCGGCGACTTTTCAGGCTTCTTCCCTCCAATGCCGAAAAGAGAGCAACCACTCAATAAAAAAACCAACACCTGAATAAAAATTAATCTCTTGAGTATATTAACCACTCTTCCGTTCATCTAATTTACTGCCATCTGTTAAGTTTTTCGAACGTATGGCCTTAGTTACAATTGGAATATTGGAATGATGGATTGAGAGAGAAAAATTACGATGTATTTCTCCTTGCTCACGGCTCAATATTCCTTTGCTCCGGTATGCCCTCATTCCGACTTTACAGCATAGATAAAATAGTACCAAAAAGGACCATTATACTTTGCCACGGATAGAAATTTCTTTAGAGCAACTTGAGCATGGCCTTTTCGATATTTGCCTTTCCTACCGCACCCACGATAGTATCCGCCAACTCCCCATCTTTAAAAAAAAGTATTGTTGGAATTGCCCTCACGCCAAAGCGATTAGGGACCATAGAATTTTCATCAACATTCATCTTAGCTACCTTAAACTTCCCGTCATGTTTCTGGGCAAGTTCCTCTATCCAAGGACCAGTCATAAGACATGGCTGACACCATGGGGCCCAAAGGTCAATCATGGAAGGTAACTCAGATTTAATTATTTCATCCTCAAAATTATCGTCATTTACCTGTAAAAGTTCACTCACCTTTATTCCTCCTTTTTCTCTTGCATTTTTATGAAACCTAATCTCAACATCCCACTTTGTCAACCCATAAGGTCTATTTAGTTTTGGTTCGTTGGTGTGAAAGAAGGAAGAAATGCAGAAGTTATTTTACATTGACTAATGAAGACTGATGAAAGAAAATAGCAAGTGCCCATTTATGATTGTCAGTTGTCCGTAGCGGTGTTTGTTGCGTTCAGATCAACTCAATAAACTCAATAAACCCGATAAACACAAGAAACATAAAACTATATGGAGACATTGAATTGGCCAGGCAAAAAACTATATTTGTATGCCAAAATTGTGGCTATAAGGCCCCAAAATGGTTAGGCAGGTGCCCTGATTGTAGTATATGGAACTCATTTGTAGAGGAACTAACTGAAATAGGCCCACAGGAGAGAGGAAAGAGGCGCAATCTCGCTGATAAGCCTCAAAGGATTGATACCGTTACTTTAGATAAAAAGGTAAGAAATGAGACAGGGTTGAGTGAGTTTGATAGAACCTTGGGGGGAGGTGTTGTGCCGGGCTCCCTTGTTCTAATCGGAGGAGATCCTGGTATTGGGAAATCTACCCTCATCTTGCAGGTTATTCATAAATTGGCCCAAAAAGGGCTTAAAACCCTCTATATCTCAAGTGAAGAATCGATTCAACAAATGAAGATGAGGGCACAAAGGATATCCGCTGACTCATCTGAGATTTATTTATTAAGCGGAACATGTTTGGAAGATGTTATTGAGAGGCTTGATGAACTTGCCCCGCAGATCATAGTTATTGACTCAATCCAGACAATCTTTACCGAATCTCTCAGTTCCGCTCCAGGTTCTATCGGGCAGGTAAGAGAGGTTACAACCAGGCTTATGAACCTGGCAAAAACCTCTGGAAGAGCAATTTTTTTGATTGGACATGTAACAAAAGATGGGGCTATAGCAGGCCCAAAGGTTTTGGAGCACTTAGTGGATACTGTGCTTTATTTCGAAGGAGATGGGTCCCATATGTATAGAATTTTACGATCTGTAAAAAACAGATATGGTCCCACTAACGAGATATGATGGATAATGGATTGAAAGAGGTTGGCAATCCATCAGAGATCTTTTTAGAGGAGAGGTCAAGCGATGTTAGTGGCTCTGTCGTTATTTCCTGTATGGAAGGATCTCGACCATTACTGATAGAAATGCAGGCACTTGTTTGCTCTAGTTCACTTGCCATACCACGGAGGACCACCATTGGTGTTGATCCAAACAGGGTGAGCTTGCTTGTTGCAGTATTATCTAAGAGAGGAGGAGTGAATCTTTCTAATAAAGATATATTCATAAATGTGGCTGGTGGGATAAGGGTTGACGAACCTGCTATCGATCTTGGAATTATCTCAACCACTGCCTCAAGTTTTCTTAATAAACCAATTCCGAGAAACACTGTCACCTTTGGTGAGG
>JAFDDS010000132.1 GCA_019310745.1 Deltaproteobacteria bacterium
GATATTATTATCGGCTTTATTAAGGCGATCTTCTTTGCTGCTATCATTGTTGTCATATGCCTGTACAGGGGTTTTCAGGTAGGAGGTGAGATTACAAGGCTACCGAGAGCTATTTCTAAATCGGCTATGGATTGCTTTCTTGGGTTACTCATAATTGATCTTATTATATCCGGAATTTTTTATTTATGATGAAAAATATATTAGAATGTAGAGGAATAGGGTATAGAATAGGCAAAGATGTTTTTCTTGAAGATATAAATTTTACCCTATCTCCTGGCCGAAACGTTGTGCTTTTTTCAGAATCAGATCAGGCCGCATCATTCTTGCTTCAAATCTGTAGCACCTTGATTAAACCAACAAAAGGCGCCCTCTTTATTGAAGGACTCGAAGTGAATTATAATGACCAAAAGGAATTTCTGAACCGTAAAAGAAGGCTTGCATTTGTTGATAAAAAATCAACCCTCATACAGAATCTGAGTGTTTTTGAAAACATTGCATTAGCTACTATTTACCATGAAAACAGATCGTTAGAGGAGATTCAGATCCAACTTGATCCTATTATTGAAATGTTTAGCCTAAAAAAAATACTCCATTTACGTCCAGCAGAGGTTGAACCGGCAGCTAAAAGCAGGGTTCTTTATGCGATTGAGGCTGTTAAGGAGCCGGTGATGGCTATTTTTGATCGGCCGGAAAATGATTTTAATGAAAATGATAGATATTATTTATTCAATATATTACATAAATTAAATGAGAATAGAAGCTGCGGATTTATAATATATACCAAGAGCATATCCCTGATAGAAAAGTGGGCAGACGAAATTATTGTTTTACAAGATGGCTTGATTACGCAACAGGTTGACAAAGATACTTTTCTGCTGTCAAGAAAGTAAATGCTCCCGAAATTTGGCATAGTCATTATAGTACATGTAAAAGGTTGTTGGTCTATTGAGATTCAATACTAATCCCATGCTTTTGCATAAGATATTCTGCTATGGTGGATAGCCACACAAGAATGAGGAATAATAGAAGGAAAAGACAATATGATTCTTAAATTCGGGGCAAAAGAGCAGGTTGTAGGAATTTTTATTGTTATTACCCTATTCATCCTCACAGGGGCTATTGTTTTCATTGCGCAAGGGAAGAACTGGTTTAAAAAACATGAGCAATACCACACTTTTTATAAAGAAGGTTACAATTTGAGTCCCGGTACCAATGTTACGCTTTATCATACAAAGATAGGTAAGGTAGTGAAGGTGAGGTTAACAGAAGATAACCGTGTGAGGGTGGATTTGAAGATACTGGCTAAATATGCCTCGAAGATGAGAGAGGATACCATAGCCACAGTAGAGAGCCCGACTATTATAGGTAGCGAATATATCGCCATTCTTCCAGGCACAACCCAAAGCCCTCTTTTACCACCAGGTACCGAGATAATGTCGACAGAAAAGAAGGCATTATCTGATTATATGAAAGAGCTTAAGGTAGAAGAAAAAGTTGAGATTCTCACTGGTATAATGAAAAACATTAAGGAGATCACAGACAGACTTAAAGATCCTGAAGGAGGTCTTCTTGGAGCATTAGATAACATTGAAGAAATGACTGCCAGACTGAAAGATCCAAAGGGAGAGCTATTTACCTCCCTTGACAATATTCGCCATATAACTGAAAAACTTAAAGACCCAAAAGGACAAATATTTGCCTCCCTCGATGATATTCGAGCTGTAACTACGAGGCTCAAAGATCCAAAAGGAGAGCTATTTCAGACCCTTGATAATCTGGCTTCCATAAGTAAAACAATGAAGAAGGGAGAAGGGTCAGTTGGAAGATTGCTGATAAAGGATGATCTCTATCGTAAGATAGAAGAGGAGATAAATAAAGTTGATTCTGTCTTGGGCAATATTGAGCTTACTACTACAAGAATACCACTTATCATGGATGAGGCAGAAAAAAGGTTAATAGATATTAAAAAGCCTTTGACAGGGCTGGATAACATACTGAAAGATGTGCCAGAAATAATGAATACAGTAAAAAGAGAGTTGGATGCAATAAGTGATATACTTAGTTCGGTGAAAGAAAATTTCCTCATAAAAGGGAATCTACCGTCAGCCCCAAAACAGAGATCTCTATCTGTTGAAGGAAGAGGAGAGTAAGGTGCGATTCATTGTTTTTATTTTGCTGATTGGTTTTATCCTTTCATCTTGTTCAGCGCCTGAAAAGAGAGCCGGTGGCCAGATGTTGAAGGAGGCAAATAAAAGGATAGAACGAGGAATAAAGGAATACCAGAAGCAATCTTTTTTAGGGGCCGAAAAGAATTTCTACTGGGCGCTGGACTCATATATACTGTTAGACAATCGAGAAAGTCAGGCCTCTACTTTTCTAAGTTTGGGCACATTATATCTTACGCAGGCCAGGATGAAGAAAGCCTTTTCGATGTTTAAAAAAGCTCTGGATATTTCAGTTGAATCAAATAATCATCCCCTCCGCATTGATGCTTTATCATCTCTGGCAGGCCTTTATCTTCTTACAGAAGAACTCTCCGAAGCCACGGAAGCTATCTCGCAAGGCCTGGAATTGGCCAAAGAGGCTGGACTAAAAACAAGGAAGGCTACACTATTAAACCATTTAGGGAACCTGAAAATAAAAGAAGGCGATCTTACAGGGGCAGAGAAGATCTTAAGCGAATCACTTTCTTTGAACGAAGATTTAGATAATAAGGAAGGAAAGTCAGCCAACTACTTTAATCTGGGGGTTGTGAATTTAGAAAAAGGAAACCATAAGCAGGCAGGCAGTTATTTCATAAAGGCGCTGACCCTTGACAATCACATCGAAAAACCTGGTATGATAGCCAGGGATCTGGAAAAACTTGGCGATGTATCAAAAATTACCGGGCAAAAGGAAGAAGCATTCTCATTCTACGAGAGATCCCTGCTAGTCTATCAGCAACTAAACGACGATAAGGGATTGAAACGATTATCCAAAAAGATTAACGATATCAGAAAGCAAAACTAAGGTTATCTATTAAATATATACTCCTCGGCAAATTCCCTTTTTTATCTCCCGTATCATGTCATCCATGGTTGTAACAGGATTAAAAAATTCGGTAACTGCGTTTCAAACCTGTTCAATTCTATGACAGCCACTACCTCCAGTAGATGGTAGTTTCAGGGTAGAGACTACTTATCTATTGATAAAGTCCACCATCCCTTTAATGCTGTTTTTAATAAAGTATGCCTCCCTCTTTTGTGTGTCGGATTCCAGTTGATAAAAAGTGCTCAAATGGGAATCTTTGGCAAGAATTTCAGCAAAGATTTCTTCTTCATCAAGATTGAGACTCTTAATCTTTCTGCCTTTTGTTATAGTGAGCCAAAATTGTATCTGCTCTTTAGCCATCTGTAGCATAGTAACTGCATTCTCCAGGAGACCATAATGGCCATAACATATTAATTGAGGCCCCCTTTCGATAACAAGAGAGATAGATTGTAGAGCAATATCAGGCCTAAAAGGAGGCGGAGTTGCAGGTCTAATATAATTTTTACCCCCTGAAGGAACGCTGATACCTGCAACCTCTCCAGCAAAAACAAGGTTTTTAAAGAAAAAACACAGGTGATGGGATGCATGCCCTGGTGTCTCCAACGACTGGATTATACAATCCTTCCATACGATATCACCTTCAGAGCAAATCCTTTCTTCGTTTACTGGCGATGGCTGGCCATAGGTCCTTGCCAGATCGCCAAGAACCTTTAGCGAACCGTGCCAGAGATCTACTGGATCTACAAGGTGGGTAACCGCCTGAGGATGGCAGAAAATAACACTATCCGGATAGCCCTTTATTAGATCTCCACATCCGCCGGCGTGATCAAGATGGATATGAGTGAGAAGAATATAATCAATCCCTTTAATCCCTATATCTCTTAATGCGTTACGTAAGATATTGATAGTAGCAGAG
>JAFDDS010000133.1 GCA_019310745.1 Deltaproteobacteria bacterium
TGATATTGATGAGACATTTCAGGAGCCAGTTTCAGTGGAAGATTTATCTGGCATTATTGCCGATGGCACAGGGGTTAAACAACATAGGGGTCGTAAAGGAGAACTCAGAAACGTAATTGGCATTACTAAAGCGGGCAGAGTAAAGCCCCTTGGTTGTTTTACCAATACCGAGTGGCCGGAAATAGAACATATTATCAAAGAACGAATCAAAGAGGCGAAATCATATAATATCCCCTTTCTCTATGATGGGGAGCCAGGACTTGATGATTTTTTAGCTGATGTTGCAGAGTCCCAACGTTGTACCTGGCATGGGCCAAGAGGACTTTATCATTCCCTTTGGCAAGACGGATTAAAGAAGAAGGACAGTCAGCCGGAGACAGACAAGATTAAACAGTTAATAGGTATAGAGCTTCCAGAAGGAGACTTTGAAATCCTTAAAGAAGAAGATAAGGAAAAGGTAAAGGCCAAATACGAAAGCAGCAAATCAGAAATCAAAGAGCTCATAAAAACCTTCTATGAGAAAGGCTACACACATGGGGCCTCCTATCTTGAAAAGCTTTCTGATCGCCTATTTACCAATGTTGAGCTCTGGTTAAAGACAGGGGTCATTGCCCCAAAAACAACATCTTTATTGGAACGAGTGTTTAGAGAAATCGGTCGTCGTCTGAAAAAAATAGCTTGGGGCTGGTCTGATGCAGCCGTTACTAATATCTCCAAAATGATCATGATAAAGCAATACTCCCGGGATAAATGGGAGAAATACTGGAAAGAGAAACTTGGTATTAAGGGCTACTTTGATATCCAGATTGTGTCTGTAACATCATAAAGCCGAACCTTTTGAACGATACCAAGTTATTAAACTAATCAATTTCTTATCACCCTTGTCCACGTCTATTTTCTAAGTCATTCGTGTCTTTTTTGTTTGTTGGTTTTGGATTACTAGATTCTTTTTGCATATGAAATGTACTTCTTACTATTTCATAAAGGTCAAATTTCTCAATTTGTTTCGGTTTATGATGATAACTTTAAATATTTTAGCTCACTTTAGGCACTTTAGACACTTGTCTCAGTAGTGACAATGACCATGCAGCCAACTCAAGGGTCGGATATATCATTATCTTCTTTTTGGACTCAAATTTTAGGCTGATCTCTTCAGGATTCGGCCCATAAAGCCATGCTACTACCGGCTTAGCAGGCAACCCCTCTATTGTCCTATTCAGGGACTTTGAAACCTCGAGAAATGAAAACTCTGGTAGCTTGGGAGCAATTGCTATACATATAACGCCATCCACCTGTGGATCATTCATGACTGCCTTGAGCGCTACCGAATATGCCTTTTGCGTACCGTGTTTCATAACTGCTGGCCATATGTCAAGAGAATTTCCAAGTGGCATCCAATCAGGAGAAAGTTTAGCCACTTCCTGAATAGTCTCAGGGGAAAGGGTAGAAAGCTTGAGATTATATCTTTCCAAAGAATCGCTGACCATAATACCAGCCGCTCCGCTGTAAGTAATCACAGCGATCCTATTTCCTTTTATAGCTGGAAGATTAAGCAAGGTCTTAACTGCATACCTCATCTGCCCATCTTCTTCTAAAAATATTATACCAGCCTGTTTTAAGGAAGCCTTGTATACTCGATAATTACCTGCCAAGGTTCCGCTATGGGATATAGCCGCCTTGGCCCCTGTTTCGCTGCTGCCGGTTTTAAGTATAATAATCGGCTTTTTCTTGACTACTTTTTTAGCCAGGGAAAGAAACTCCTTTCCCTTAGTTAAACCTTCCATATGAATGGCTAGGATCCTTATATCAGGATCGTTCCCTAAATACTTGAGTGCCTCATAAAACCCGATATCACAGGCATTTCCGATATCAATACCCTTGCCTATCGTTCCGCTAAATTTCTGAGCCCCTACAAAAAAGACACCTGACTGACATATTAAACCAACCGGGGTCTTCTCCTTAGGGAGAGGCATGAATGAAGTGGTAAAGTTGTTGAAGTTATTAATTACTCCAAGGGTATTAGGGCCAAGAACCCTAATCCCATCTCTTTTTGCAATCTCTGATATTTTCCTTTGTATCTCTTTTCCCTTGTTGTTTGCATCTGCAAAGCCCTGATTCACTATAATTACAGCCTTTACATGAACTGCAACACAATCTTTAAGGATAGTCACGGTATCTTCCCGGGGAGCGCTAATAACCGCAAGGTCTATTTTTTCCTTCACTGCTTTTATGTTCGGGTATGCTTTTTTACCGAGAATCGTATCTGCCTTTGGATTAATCGGATAAATCTTTCCAGAAAAACCAAATTCAATCATATTTTCCATGAGATTAAAAGATCCTGGACCACTCTTTCGAGTTATACCGATAAGCGCTACACTTTCAGGTTCCATAAAGTTTTTCATTAAAAACCTCTCTTATTAACTAAACATTCAACTCCCAACAAACACAACGTTAATGAAGATAAGAATCAAACTTATTCCTATAATGCCTTAAAGAGAAAACCAAGGCCTTCAATGCATCATCTGGTTCTGTAAATATGGGAAAATCTGTTATCTTTTTCATTGTAAACCACTCGTATGAATCTGATATGAGACACAGGGCAACCGGTTTTTCATAACGTATCGACAATTCCTTAGCTGAAAGTATAAGATTTTTAGTAGCAATCTCATCGACGCCAGGAAAAAAAGAATGTGAAAATAGAATTCCGTCAATCTCCTTTTCCTGCAATGCTCGTTCCAAAACATCTCTGTAAAAGTCAAGATTGAAAACATCTCCAAGATCAAGGGGGTTGGTCATTCGTATCACCCCAGCCCGTGCACCTTGTCTCACGTGGCTAAGAAAACTTTTAGAAAATGGGATAATCCTGAAGCCATGCCGTTGAACTGCATCCGCTGCCATTACCGCACTTCCGCCTGAACGGGATATAATTGCTAAATTTGCTCCCTTTATCAATGGGAGATTAAATATCTTAAAGGCGTTCATCAGTTCTTGAAGAGTAAAAACTCTATGTATGCCAGCCTGGCTCAATGCCGATGATGTAACCTCATCATTGCCAGCAAGGGCTGCGGTATGAAATCTGGCAATCTGATTGCTTGCCGTATTGGTATTTGATTTTAAAACAATAACTGGTTTCTTGGTTGAACGTGCCAGATCCATTAAGCGTCGCCCGTTAGAGACACTCTCAAGATATAATCCAATAATCTTTGTCTCTGGATCAGATAGCAGGAATTCAAGGTAATCATTCTCGTTTAAATCGAGCTTATTCCCAATGCTTACGAGCTTTGTAAAACCAATGTTTTCACAGGAAGAAAGCCGGACACCGTAGTTTACTATCCCTCCACTTTGCGCCACGAATGATATGGGGCCGGATTTTATCCTTTTTTGATCAAGGGGTACAAAGGGAAGGACCAGACCATTTTCCAAATTGATAATGCTAATACAGTTTGGCCCTACTAAACGAATGTGCTGCTTTCTCGCAATGGCAAGAATGTTACTTTCAAGCCGTTTGTTTTCATCAGCAAATTCACTAAATCCGCCCGACTCTATCACTGCGTAATGGATACCCTTTTGTCCACAGAGCTCGAGTGCCTCAGGTATGTATAATGCAGGTATCAAAAAAACAACCATATCAGGGCACGCATCTATCTCCTCAATCCTTGTGTAAATCTTTCGACCATTTAAATTACCGCCCTGCTTACCTACAAGGTAGATAGGACCCTCGAAATGAAACCGTTCCAGATTTTCAACAATGTTTTTGCCTAAATTAGTCGGTGTGTTAGAGACACCGACTACCATAATGCTTTCAGGATAAAATAATTTTTTCATTCTTTGTTACTATCAAACGT
Source organism: Deltaproteobacteria bacterium (assembly GCA_019310745.1). The sequence goes on from JAFDDS010000133.1 coordinate 3,846, forward strand.
GTATCGCGGTAAAATTCCAGTCCCTATTCTGCGCCCATTTCTGATGATATCTTTTCCGCAACTTTCTTTACCGCTTCGCCCAGATACCTCCT
>JAFDDS010000134.1 GCA_019310745.1 Deltaproteobacteria bacterium
ATAGAGTTTAGGGACGACCAAATGGTGAATAAGCGCATCTTTGCTAACAGGGGGAACAAAAGCTAAAATAGTGATAGAAATGATTAATAAGACCGCTAAACCGCACAAAACAATACGCAACGAATAATCAATTTCTATGTCTTTTGTTATTTTTTCGTATGGTTTCAAAAAGTTAATGTTTTCCTTTTTTTAAGATCAGTTTTATTACTGAGCCTCTTCCCTTAATTGAAACAAGAAAGCTTACAAAAAATACAGGGATCAGTAAAAATAGCCCGATGAACAACTGAATAATAATATAAATATATCTTCGTTGGGTCAAATTTCCCTTGAGGGCTTCATAAAATTCATTTTTAGGCCAACCCATAGCGTTTAAGATGCTCTGAAGTAAACCATACGGCCCCTGTTCAGAACAAAAACTGCTTATGTTAATAATCATGAGGTGGGTTTCTGTCATGAGATGTCTAATTGATTTATCATTGAAGTGATACTTGTGCCATGGAATATCTAAGTGAAACCAGAATTTCTTGAACCTTCGAGCTTCCAGACTTGAAAAATTTGGCACAGCAATAATTATGGCCCCCTTTGGGGCGAGCAATTTATGTAATTGACTCATAATTAAATGGGGATTATCCATGTGTTCCAGTGCATGCCATAAAAAAATTAGATCAAACACACCTTCTGGCAGATTCATAGCATTCAAATCACCTTGCAGGTAAACTATCCGGTCACTATCAAGGAATCTCTGAGCAGGATAAGAAGTATGTTCAATGCCCCAACATTGGCAGCCATACTCAAGAAATGATTTCAAAAGACGCCCTTCCGCACAACCCACATCTAAGATTTTTGGTGTTTGAGTCAAATCAGGAATCAAATTCAGATAATGTTTTGCCCTCATACGCATTATGAGGTTTCGGATTTTTTGGACACGACTGTTGAACTTATGCACATTCCTTCCGTAGTAGGAATAAATATCATGGGCACGGAGAATTTCATCATTGGGTAGAGGAAACGTGCGGGTCAACTCACACATGTTACATTGAACAAGATGAAACTCTGAAAAAGTTGTACTTGCCGAAAATAAAACTTTCGCCTCTAAGCCATGACACAAAGGGCAGAGGCCAAAGGCCTTATTGTTCATATGTCTACTCCACTATTGGAAGTAAGTCGATGGCCCTCGGTATCAAAGAGGGGGTCTTCTCGGAGTTTCAGTTTATGAAGTAGGTATTTTAATGTGGTTATTAGCACCCCAACTCCATATTTTGTAGCCTTTCTTAAACCAATTGAGGAGGCCTCAGTAGAATATCGGGTGGGACAGGAAATCTCACCAATCCTGTAGCCAAAATAAATAATCTGAACCAACATTTCATTGTCAAATACAAAGTCATCAGAATTATTACCCAAGGGTAAATTCTCGAGGACCTCTCTGGAAAATGCTCGATAACCTGTATGAAATTCCGATAATTTGCTTCCAAGAATTATATTTTCACAGGCAGTCAAGAATCGGTTAGCGATATATTTGTATTTGGGCATTCCACCTTTAAGAGCCCTCCCTCCAATAATGCGAGAACCTAAAACGACATCATAGACCTCAAAGGCGATCATGCTGGCCATAGCCGTAATCAATTTTGGTGTATATTGATAATCGGGGTGGACCATAATTACAATATCAGCATTACGCCTTAATGCATCTTTATAACAAGTCTTCTGGTTGCGACCATAACCATAGTTTCTGTCGTGTAAGATAGTTTCAATACCGAGTCTTTTTGCTAAGGATACGGTTCTGTCGACGCTTCCATCGTCCACCAGTAACACGCTATCCACAATATCCAGAGGAATTTCCTGATATGTCTGTTTCAATGTCCTTTCTGCATTATATGCTGGAAGGACAACAAAAATCCTTTTTCCATTTAGCATAAACTATTCAGTAAACCTCTGCCTCCTCATAGTGCCTCTCTAATGCAGAGGCGTTTATGGTCTGCTTGGTAACACAAAAATCAATAATCTTTGCTCAGTAATTTATTACGAGCCTTGCGTAATAATCCTTGTATATCCCTGTTTTTTCTCATTTCAGGATCTGAAATTTCTTCAAGAGTTATAACTGCCTTCTCATAATCTTCCATTTTCATATAAGTAACTGCGAGGTTCTTCCTCAATTGAATGGAATCTTCTGAAATATCTAGACCCTTTCTCAATGCAGAAACAGAGTTTTCATAATCGCCCACTGACCCATACGCTCCTCCGAGATTAGCCCAGAACTGGTGTTCTTTAGGGTTAAAGTGAACGGCTTTCAGAAAATGGTCTAATGCCTTATCTTGTTCTTTTAATCGAAAATGGGCCATTCCCATGTTATTGGACCATTCACCACGCTCATTATGGGTCATGGTTAATAGTTTTGCCTTATCAAGATACGATAGAGCATCATCCGGCCTGCTGGTATCAATTAATAGTGCTGAGTAATTTATGTAATTGTTGGCATCCCGAGGGTATTTTTTGATAGCTATCCGAAAATATTTCCCGGCCTCCTTGTAATTTTCCTTTTCAAAGAGGCTTTCAGCCAACCCACCAACATAATAATGATTATCAAAATGTAACACTTCTTGTTTGAAAAAGGTATCTTCATCATGCCAGAGATTTCGATTTAAAACGTAAGAATATGTTCCACAATACATTATTATTGTACTGAGGCCAATCATGACAAAGAGACGATTTATCTTTATTAATTTTTCAAGATACCAGACACAAGAAAAAGATAAAAATATCATAGGGAAATAAAGCCACCTCATGGATACCTTTGTCACTGCTGAGGTATGAAGGATATTAAGAACTGGAAACAGTGCTACAAAAAAAGCAACAAAAGAGAATACAAAAACCTTATTTTTTCTCTCTCTCCACAAAAAAAAGGCTAAAAAACCAAGGCAAATAAAACCAGCAAGGGCCTTCCAACTCAAATAATTATCAGGATACTGAATGATAAAACTGTGTAAACTGTACGGAACGAGAATCAATTTCAAGTTATATATCATCAAAAGTGGGACAAAATAAAGACTCTTCCAAGGATCAGTTGCAGAAACAGGTGTCAACGCAGATCCAATAACATTAGCTCTCAGTATAAAATAGAAGAATAGTATAAGAATAAAGGGGATATAGCTTAAAATTTCATCCTTAAGAATCTTTCTGTTTTCTACCACAAATCTATTGTATAAAAAGAAAATAGGCAAAAGCATGATTGCAAATTCTTTACACAAAAGTGCCATCGCAAATGAAAAATATGAAAACAATCCGGCCCAAATCTTTTTCTCTTTAGAATTCTTCAGGTAGTAATATAATGATATAAGAGAAAAGAGGGTAACCAGGATGTTGTTTCTTGCGCTAACGAAAGCTACTGACTCTGTATTTACTGGGTGAAGGCCAAACAGAAGTGTGACTGAAAAGGGTATAAAGCTTTTGCCCAACATTTTCCTGAGGAATTGGTAAAGCATTATACAGGTTAATAGATGCAGCATGAGGTTTGTTGTTCTAAACCCTGAAGGCTTCATTCCCCATATTTTATAATCGATCGTATAAAATAGGTTTATAAGGGGGCGATAATAGCCGGTATGATAGCCAGGAATACTCTCATCACTCACACCGTCCTCATGGGAAAGATAAAAAGCTGGCCTGCTAAATTCTCTAATAAAAAGGTTATCCTTGACCAGAGGTCTGTCATCCAGTATAAACTCACCTGAAAAGGTGGGTAGATAGGAGGCTGTTATTAATACACAGAGGACAAGAAATGGAAGTATTCTATTCTTATATTGCGTGCTTGGTTGAAACAAACTTGCATTATCCCTTTACTGAATAAGAGGCAATTATGGGAATTCTAAATCTCCAACCAGAAGGAAATCTATCAAGTTGCCGTAAGTATGTTTTTGCCTTTATTGCTTTGTCTATC
>JAFDDS010000135.1 GCA_019310745.1 Deltaproteobacteria bacterium
GAAGAACATAAAGATATGATACCAAGAATGGTTTCTGTTTTACTGGAGTTTGTAAACCCGTTAAATTCTGAAACACCTCTTCGATTCATGACAAGCGTTTCGCTTCCAATAGAGAGGGGACAGTTGTGATAAGGTTTATCCGAGACAACGAAGGCATGGCCTTGATCATGACAATTTTAATTATAAGCCTGATAGTTGCACTGACGCTCCAGTTCAATACATCAATGAGGTCTAACCTGCAGGCGGCGGTGAATCTCCGGGATGGTATAAAACTCGGCTGTATAGCAAGGTCAGGGGTAAATGGCGCTCTTGCTGTTCTGCATGAGGATGCCTCTTCAGGGAATGTGGACACCTTGCATGAGAACTGGGCGCATACAAAATTATTTTCTGAAAGCTCTTCGTCTTTATTTAATGAGGGCCGATTTATCCTTGAGATTACAGACCTTTCAGGGAAAATTCAGCTTAGTCAATTGGTAGACAAGGAAGGAAACTATAATAGCACACAAAAGAGTCTCCTTATACGATTTATGAATTTCCCAGAATTTGGCCTTGATCCTGAAGAGGTAGAAAATATCGTAGATGCAATAAAGGATTGGATAGACGCAGACAATGAGACTACCCGCTTTGGTGCGGAAGATGCCTATTACCAGACATTAGAGAAGCCATACCCTTGCAAGAATGCTCCGATTGAGTTTTTAGAGGAGCTGCTTTTTGTAAGAGGCATCACCAAAAAACTGTTATATGGTTCAGGTGAAAAGCCAGGTATCTCTCAATACTTAAGCCCGCACGGTAATGGCAAAATCAATATAAATACTGCGAATATTATGATATTAAGGTCTCTTTCAGATGATATAGACCAGGAAAGGGCTGAGGATATGGTTGCATACCGTGAGAACGAAGATAATGACCTGTCAGATCTCAAATGGTATAAAAATGTTCCAGGTATGGCTGATGTGAGTATTCCAGACAGTTTGCTTGCCACCTCAAGTACATACTTTGAGATCACATCAGAAGGCTTCAAAGGACCTATGAGTAAAAAGATCGAGGCGAGAGTGGAAAGAAAAGAAAAAACACTTCAGATCTTGTCCTGGAAGGTGGTGTAGCTTTTAAGTTTATATAGTATGTTGTGTTTATGGGGTTTGTGATGTTACAACCCAATACGCCCAATAAACCTAATTAACCCAATAGACATTAATTATGGCAGGAAAAATTCTCGGGATTGACATACAGAGTGATTCAATTGCAGCAGTTCAGGTAGAGGGAGGACTGAGAGGCTATCGCGTAACAGGATGTGCCAGAGTTATGATGGGAGATGTTGACGGCCTGGATGAGGCATTTAAGGCATTGAGTGAACAAGTAGATTTCAAGGCTGATACCTACATCAGTACTATTCCTGGGGAACAGGTATCATATCGGAATTTGCAGATGCCTTTTCGATCCACAAAAAAGATTAGGCAGACAATAGCCTATCAAATTGAGACAATGATACCTTTTCCAGTCGAAGATTTAGTAGTTGATTTTACATCAATTAATCCGTCGGGCCGAAGTGATATTCTTGCTGCCTCAGTAAGGAGAGAGTATATCTCAAAATATCTCGCCCTTTTGCAGAACTATGAAGTTGACCCCGAAATACTGGACATAAGCGGGGTGCCTATCGTTTTGTGGTTGTTCAGGCAGGGAGAGATACCCGATGATGGGATCCTTTTCCAGATAGGCCAAAAGAGAACCACAATGATCCTTTATATTAAAAGACATATAAGTTTAATGAGGAGCTTCGCTTTTTGTGATGGTCTTATACCTGAAGCTATTTCAAATTCCCCAACTTATAGCAATGCGCAAAGCCAGGCAGCTGAGCCGGATGTATCCTGTTTCGAGTCATTGTATACAAATGTTCAAAATACACTCCATGCATTTGAGTTTCAGAATGACATAGAAGCTAAACCAGAAAAGATTTTTATTACTGGCACAGGAAATCTTTATCCGCATACAGCGGGTCTTTTAGAACGATTCTTTGATATACCTGTTGAAGAAATTAATGTGGCAGGCGGTGATCCAAGTATTCATTTGGACACAAATATAGCTCAATCCTGGAATTCTGCTACAATGGATAGCGCCTTAGCGCTTGCCATTCGAGGCAATAAGCAAGGCCTGGGCTTCAATTTCAGAAAAGATGAATTTGAGATAAAAAGAAAGGATACTAAGCTCAAGAGGGATATCCGAAGGGCTGCTGTCTTTTTGATAGTTATTCTATCTCTTTTGATCACATATTTTGGTATGGATTATTATTTTCTAAAGGAGCGCTACAGGGTGCTGGATAAACAGATTACAGAGGCATTTAGGCAAACCCTTCCTGATGTAAGAAGGATTGTGGATCCGGTACAGCAGATGAGGATAGAAATAACTCAAATCAAAAAGTCAGCATTCTTCCTTCCTGGAATTGGTGGAGACCATAAGGTCGTTGACCTGTTACGGGATATTTCCCTTAAAGTCCCTGAATCGCTGGATGTGCGGGTAATGAGCATGGTAGTTGATCCAGAGACTGTAAATATTAAAGGAGAAACTGATACATTTAATACGGTAGACATTATCAAAAAAGGGCTGGAGCCCTCAGAGTATTTTAGTGCAGTTACTATTAGTTCTGCTAATCTTGACCGATCTCGAAAGCGGGTGCAATTTGAGATAAAACTGAAACGGTTAAAATAGACCCAACAAACACAATAAACCCAACGAACTCAAAGAGCCTGAAATATGAAATTTGCACGGCGTGAAAAATATTTTATATCAGCTGCAGCAGTATTTATAGGGATTTTTTGTCTATTTCAGTTTTTGATTTTTCCCTTCTTTGAAACCAGAAGGAGGGTTCAAAGGGGTGTCAGCACGAAAGAAGATGGTTTAAGAGAAATTGTACAGTTGAGCTCTGAATATAATAGATATCGGAGATCTTCTCGCGGTATTCAGCAGGTTATTACTAAGCGAAGAAAGGGGTTCACACTTTTTTCATTTCTTGAAAACAAAGCAGGTGAGGCTGGCATCAAGACGTATATCAAGTACATGAAACCCTCCGTCTCGACAGGGGCTGGCCCTTATAAAGAATCCTTGGTTGAGATGAAATTGGATGAGATTACATTGCACCAGTTAATTAACTACCTTTACAGGATTGAATCACCCGATGATGTCGTAAGTATCAAACGGATTTCAATTAAGGAAAACAAAAAGAAGTCTGGCCGCTTAGATGCTATCTTGCAGATAGTGACCTTTCGGTAGATTATGGGACAATTTATTTCAAAAAATAAAAAATGGTTTGGCTATATCTTTTTCTGCATTATTGTAGCAGGCAGTCTTTTATATTATCGTTTTCCTTCAGATGCTCTTAGGGATTACCTAACAATAACTGCCCATAATGTAAATAATGCAACCACCCTTTCAATTGGCCAGATCAAACCCTCTCTTCCTTTTGGATTAAAATTCGGGCAGACAGAGCTTATTCTCAAAGACAAACCTTCCATAAAGCTTTTCAGGGCTGATAGTCTTTTTGTCAAACCGGACCCATGGACCTTTTTTAAAGGAAAGAGTAAATATTGCTTTGAGTGTTTGACATACGGAGGTGATGTAAGGGGTTGTGTAAATTTCAAAAAAAATAGCATGGAAACTCCTTTTGATACGGAGATTGAACTGAAGAATATGCAAATTGCTAAACATGAGCATATAAAAGATTTGATTGGACGGCAGATTGATGGAATCCTTTCCGCAACTATTTTTTATAAAGGGCAACCCAAAAATCTGATGGATGGAACCGGGGAGGCCAATCTGAAACTGTTAGATGGCAGCATTGAACTTTTAGTGCCTATTTTGAGCCTGGAGTCCATTGAATTTGATGAAATTACAAGCGAAATGGTGCTTGAAAAACAGACGATACATCTTAAACGTCTT
>JAFDDS010000136.1 GCA_019310745.1 Deltaproteobacteria bacterium
TGAGAAGGAGCATGTGTATGTCTTTTTTTGTCAAATGCCCAAAACAAAGGCCCGTTCAGGGGCGTTTCAAAAAGGTGCATATGTGCGGAGCAATAGAAGACAAGGGCATGTTGCCCTTCGGCCTCGAGCTCAGGGCCGAGAGGCTTTGCACCATTTTGAAACGGCCCACTACTGTGAATGTATAGGGCATTACAAAAAAAGACATACACATGCTCCTCAAACAGTTTGGTGATTTTAAGGCTCGGCATTTTATGAATCTTTTTCCAAAAGTGGCCAAAATCGTTCGCAAAAGACTTTTTTCGAGTTAGAAAAATTTAAGAGTAACGAAGAATGCAAAAATTATTTTATCCTGAAAGCATTATGGTAGTCGGCGTCTCTAACACACCGACTAATTTAGGCAAAAACATTGTTGAAAATCTGGAACGGTTTCATTTCAAGGGTACTATCTACCTTGTAGGTAAGCAGGGGGGTAATTTGAATGGTCGAAAGATTTACACAAAGATTGAGGAGATAGATGCATGCCCTGATATGGTTGTTTTTTTGATACCTGCCTTGTATATACCTGAGGCACTCGAGCTATGTGGACAAAAGGGTATTCATTACGCAGTGATAGAATCGGGAGGATTCAGTGAATTTGCTGATGAAAATAAAAGACTGGAAAGCAACATTCTTTCCATTGCGAGAAAGCAGAATATTCGGTTAGTAGGGCCAAATTGTATTAGCATTATCAATTTGGAAAATGGTCTAGTCCTCCCCTTTGTACCCCTCGATCAGAAAAGGATAAAATCTGGCCCCATATCATTTTTGGCGCAGAGTGGAGGGGTGGTAAACTACAGTGTCCGGCTTTCTTCCTGTGAAAACATAGGCTTTACAAAGCTCGTCAGCATGGGGAATAAGCTCGATTTAAACGAGAATGATTACCTTGAATTCCTGATATCTGATCCAGAGACAAAGACTATAGGCCTGTATCTTGAGAGTGTCTCTAACGGGCGACGCTTAATGGATCTGGCGCGTTCAACCGAGAAACCAGTTATTGTTTTAAAATCAAACACCAATATGGCAAGCAATCAGATTGCCAGATTTCATACCGCAGCCCTCGCCGCCGATGATGAGGTTGCATCATCGGCCTTGAGCCAGGCTGGCATACATAGGGTTTTTACTCTTCAAGAGCTGATGAACGCCTTTAAGATATTTAATCTCCCATTGATAAAGGGAGCAAATTTAGCAATTATCTCTCGTTCAGGCGGAAGTGCGGTAATGGCAGCGGATGCGGTCCAACGGTATGGCTTTAAGACTATTCCGTTTTCTAAAAGCTTTCTTAGCCACGTGAGACAAGGTACAAGGGCTGGGGTGATACGAATGACCAATCCCCTTGATCTTGGGGATGTTTTCGATCTTGATTTCTACAGAGAGGTTCTGGAGGGAGCATTACAGGAAAAGGAGATTGATGGAGTCTTGTTTTCACATTCCTATTTTCCTGGCATCGATGAGATTGCTACTAAAAATCTTATACTCTCTGCAAAGGAATTGTTGATACGTTATGAAAAACCGGTTGCTCTGTGCCTAATATCAGATTCATATGAGTGGTTTAAGATGAAAAAGATAACAGATTTTCCCATATTTACAGAACCAGATGATGCATTGAAAGCCTTGGCTTTCTCCTTAAGGCATTATAGGAATAAGTTTGATTCTAATCTTCATTAACGTTGTGTTTGTTGGGAGTTGAATGCTCACTTAATAAGAGAGGTTTTTAATGAAAAACTTTATGGAGCCTGAAAGTGTAGCGCTTATCGGTATAAGTCGAAAGAGTGGGCCAGGATCTTTTAATCTAATGGAAAATATGATTGAATTTGGTTTTTCTGGGAGGATCTTTCCTATTAATCCTAATGCTAAGACAATTCTTGGTAAAAAGGTTTATCCTACAGTAAAATCAGTGAAGGAGAGGATAGACTTGGCAGTTATAAGTGCTCCTCGAGAAAATACGGTATCTATCCTTAAAGATTGTGTTGCTGCCCGTGTTAAGGCTGTAATTATTGTGAATCAGGGCTTTGCAGATGCGAACAACCAGGGAAAAGAGATACAGCGGAAAATAACAGAGATTGCAAAAAGAGATGGGATTAGAGTTCTTGGCCCTAATACCCTTGGAGTCCTTAATAACTTCAACAACTTTACTACCTCATTCATGCCTCTATCTAAGGAGAAGACCCCGGTTGGTTTAATATGTCAATCAGGCATCTTTTTTGTAGGCGCTCGGGAGTTTAGCGGAACGATAGGCAAGGGTATTGATATCGGTAATGCATGTGATATTGGGTTTTATGAGGCCCTCATGTATTTAGGGAACGATCCTGACATAAGGATCATCACCATTCATATGGAGGGTTTAACCAAGGGAAAGGAGTTTCTTTCTCTGGCTAAAAAAGTAGTCAAGAAAAAGCCGATTATTATACTTAAAACCGGCAGCAGTGAAACAGGGGCCAAGGCAGCTATATCCCATAGCGGCACCATGGCTGGCAATTATCAGGTATACAAGGCTTCCTTGAAACAGGCTGGTGTAATATTTCTGGAAGAGGATGGTCAGATGACGCATGCAGTTAAGACCTTACTTAATCTCCCAGTTATAAGAGGAAATAGGATCGCTGTGATCACTTTCAGTGGAGCGGCTGGTATTATCGTCAGCGATTCATTGGAAAGATATAATCTCAAGCTTTCTGCTCTTTCCCTTGAGACTATTCAGGAGGTGGCTGAACTTTCTCCTGATTGGATGCCTCTTGGAAATCCCCTTGACATATGGCCAGCAGTTATGAAGCACGGTACGCAAAAGGCATATTCGGTAGCGCTCAAGGCAGTCATGAATGACCCACAGGTGGATGGCGTTATATGCATAGCAATTGCTCCCAAGCTACCAGAGTTTTCATTTCTCGAAGTTTCCAAGTCATTGAATAGGGCAATAGAGGGATTGCCTACAAAGCCGGTAGTAGCATGGCTTTATGGGCCGAATCCTGCTGAGATCAGCATACGGTTTGAGTTCAAAAAGAGGATAATGATATATCCAACCCTTGAGCTGGCCGCATGGTCATTGTCACTACTGAGACAAGTACCTAAAGTGAACTAAAGTACTTAAAGCTATCAACATAAACCGAAACAAATTGAATAAATTGACCTTTATGAAATAGCAAGAAGTACATTTCACATGTCAGGGAATCCAGTAATCCAAAACCAACAGACAAAACAGACACGGATGATTCGCAAAATAGACGTGGACAAGGGAGATAAGAAATTGAGTAGTTTAATAACTTTAGGCGGAGGATATATTAGATCGTTTTGGTGTTCCTTCGGCAATTGAGTTTGTCTTTCCTGGTGCCCTTGGGAGGGTGACAAAAAAACGCCCATTTTTAAAGCGCAGTATTGAATTATTTGATTATTAATAGTATGTACAGATTTCCGCAACTGTGAACCCTGCCTGCCGGCAGGCAGGCCGATCCCTGAACGGATACAGGTATGGATATAAAAATAGGCAGCATGAGTATCCTCTTTAATCCAAAGTCAGTTGCAGTGATAGGTGCATCTGAAAAGGAAACTAAGCTTGGATTTCATGTAATGAAGAGCCTGACTAAGGGAAACTTCCCAGGTAAGATTATACCTATTAATCCTGGCTCAAAAGAGATTATGGGTCTGAAGACTTTTCCTTCCATATCGGAATGTCCAAATGGGATAGATCTGGCAATAGTAGTGCTACCAGCAAAGATGGTTCCGTCTATATTTGAAGAATGCTTAACCAAGGGTGTTAAGGGTATAGTTCTTATTACAGCAGGGTTTAAGGAGATTGATGATCCAATAGGCGCAGATCTTCATGAGCAACTTGCAAAGATTGTGAACAAACTTCATGTACCCGTCATCGGCCCTAATACTTTTGGGATGATAAATTT
>JAFDDS010000137.1 GCA_019310745.1 Deltaproteobacteria bacterium
TAGACTCGTTAGAATCAATCTCAAACCTCATGACCTAAGGAGGCATGCCGCAACATATGCATCACGATCTGGGACTCCAATTGAGATTGTCAGCAAGGTGATTCTTCGACATGCTAATCTATCAACTACTCAGAGATATCTGGGAAAAGTCAGTGATTCGGAAGCTATGAGGTAAATTGACAATCTGTACGGTTAATAAAAAAATGGGGTGAGGGTACAAAAACCTCACCCCGGCCCATCATATATTTCAGGTACGAAAAGTATAGACTTGTTTTGGAAAACTGAAAAATTTTGGGCTTCCAATTCTTTCTAAGTATAGCAGAATACAAAAGCGAAGTGATAGACAGGCCCTATACAATATATGGGATTTCTAAAAAAAGCAGGATCATTTTTAATTCCGCCTCTATTGATTTCTGTCTTCTTTTATAAATCTCCCTCCTGAATCTTGCAAAGGCGACGTATAGGATATTAGCGTTGGTTTTTGCTGGCAGCCTTGCTTTTACTTCCCACAACCCAAGGTGCTTAAAATCACGTTGGATCATGTCCAGATCTGTGGCATGGGGCAGATTATAGAACGATCAATTTGACTCAGGTCGGGACAGCCGGTAGCAGCCATAGTTCTCTTCAATTCAGATGCAATCTGACTAATCAGCATTTCGACTCCGTCAGGTCCATCAGCCGCCCAGCCCAGGATCAGGGAACTGGCAAATCCTACAGCTTTTGCTCCAAAGGCCATGGCTTTCAAAACATCGTTACCGGTCTTGAAGCCGGTATCCACGAGGACCGCCACTTTATCACCGACACTCTGCACAATTCCAGGCAAGGCCACCATTGACGGAACAGTGTAGTCAATAGCTCCGCGGCCGTGATTGCTAACTACTACAGCCGACGCACCCATCTCAACGGCCTTGGTCGCATCGGTCACACTGAGCACGCCCTTTATGATAAACGGTAGTTTGGTTTCGGTAATGGCCTGCTTGATAATATCCGTTGTTTGCGGAGCGAACAGGTCGGTCCGGTCAGGCTTGTCCACAACCAAGCGTCCATAAAAGTGATCTATGTCCATACCAACCGCCACACATCCTACCTTCTCGGCCTCACGCACTTTCTCGAATATCAGATTCGTCTGCCGGTAAGGTTTAACCATCTTGACCACCGGTGCACCGGTATCAATGGCCTTCTGTAGATCAGTCGAACCACCGATGCCTAGCATCACCATTGCACCCGCTTCTTTGACGCCCTGGGCTATTTCAACCAGCGTGTTGTTTGTCATATAAGGTGCTTTGGAGATAGGTGAGCAAAAGATCGGAGCTTTCAACTTTACACTAAAAATTGTGCAGCTCGTATCCGGCTCGACTGGATCCAGAAATCTGGGCTCAAAAAACAGAGAATCAAGATAGCTTCTGTTGGCCCACAAATGGTTGCCTAACGTACTGTCTGGAGGCGTCTTCCATTTAACGCCGCTCTTTTCCAAATTTTCTTTGCCTTTGGCATAAATCTCCGATATCGAAGGCGAGTTCCCTTTAGGCATTTTTCTTCTCCTTTCATGCGTTTTTCACACACTTTTTGCTTGTCGGTGTTTTCATGGAAGGCTGCCCTAATAAGAGTCGTTGAGTTAGTTGGTTGAGTTGATGAGAACTTCCTCTTTCGAACTCTGACTTTACGTGATTCGGCTTTATGTGTCAAACCAAACTCAACCTCATGATGTTGTGGGGGTAACTATGTGGCTGAAAAGATGGGCTGAGGACAGGAAGGGAGAGGATGGTATGACAGTGAATCAGGAGCTTAATCTTGACGGGAGAGCGGTAAATGGTAGAAATCTGGGTTGGGCTATCCCACAAACACATCTCCTTTTTTCCAAAAATCAGCCGGTGTAGGTCATGCCAAATGCAGGTAAATCTCTGGCCTCCTTCTCGTAGAGCTTACAGCTCGGAGAGATACTTCGGGTCGACATATAACCACTCGTTCGACCTAGAGGCTCTCGACAGGTTATCAGACACCGGAAGCTGGGAATCCGTGTAATCGATATAGTATTCTGGAGCCTTTGGCAGTGCATTGGCCCTGGGTGGCGGTCTGGCCTTTAATTCCCACAACCCAAGGTGCTTGGATGGGTTTTTGACGTTACTAAAGCCGTTCTTAATTCGGATGATCTCTTACAAACGCGGGGGCTGCCTTTCTCTGCCGGCTTTTTTTCGCTTTGCCATATTTTCTAACGCTTCCTTCAGCGTGTCTACCGCGAGCCATGCGCAATGCTCGTTTTCTTCAGGCAGACCGTCCAATGCGTCAAGAATATCCTGCGGCGTTAATTTCTTGATCTTGGCGATGCCTTTTCCTTTAACCATCTGCGCGACCATACCTCCGGACGCTATAGAAGGGTTGCATCCGTCTGTCTGAAAAGAAGAATCAATAATAATGCCGTTATCCACTTTAAGAAATATTTTCATTGTGTCGCCGCAGGAACCAGTGATCCTCGCGAAGCCATCCGGCGAATCGATTTTCCTGTTGTCTTTGGTTCTTAAAAACATATTGATCGTTTTATCCGAATAGACAAATCTCAATTGCTCGATAACCTTTTCTTTCAATTTTTCAAAATCAGAAAACTTGTCCTTGAAAATACCTATGCCTCCCAGGGTATCTTCAGCCCATTGCTCAAGAGTGTTTCTGAGATCAGCCGATAAATCTTGTTTCTCACCCATATAAAACGCTCCTCGCTTATTGATAGCATTATCAATAGAGGAAGTTTTTCAAAAAATCAACGTAACTTTGTTTGTTGATAAGAACTTGGTTTTTCGAACTCTGACTATACGGGATTTACCATTGTGTGTCAGACCACAATCTACCTCATGATTTTGTGGGGGTAACTATGTGGCTGAAAAGGTGGGCTGGGTAATGGGTCACCTATTGATTTAAGCCACACTATATTGTGATAGGTCTGCATAGTCAGAAATCTCATAATACGTGCCAAATACTCGAAAATAAGGAAATTTCATCCTACACCCGCTAATCACAATATCAGCTTTTGGAAAATGAGGTCACATCAGAAGCTAGTTGTAGCTCATTTTTGCAGCCATTACCAAGCCGGATCAAGGTTCTTCCTCCCGAAATCTTGGCTCATCCTCAATATAAAGCGGTGACGGTACATCATATACATATATCGTTGTGTCATCAACCGATTTGATGACTACATGGTTGCAGGCACAAAACAGGTATCCATAGCATTGGTCATCCGGTCCCACTATCCTCCAAAGTCGTGGATCAAACTGAATGTAGGTTTGAATCCAACCGATGAGTGCTGACAATATTTCCTGATCCTCGATCTTGATCCACTTATCGCCTGTTAGAGTTTTGTCGTCATTTTTCGGATCAAATATGATACCCGCTGCTGTACCAACAGACAAACCAGCATAAAAGATGGAGTAACCCTGGCAACCTACAATAAAAATCCCTAAATTAGATCAAAAGGAGGTAAGCATGGGAACACTATGTGTGCAGGCATTATTATCATATATAATAGGAGAAAGAATAATTAACTAAATCGAATACCCGTGTATTGTTACCGTAATTCATTCTTGCTTATTTTCAAGAAGAAGTGCTAAATTATAATTGATTAACACACAAAAAGGAGAAGATAATGTCTGAAGGAAATGCAGCCCCAAGCCTTAGACTTTTACAGGAAGCAGATATAAAATATAAAGTGGTGCTCATCAGGGTTGATCATAATACAGTCAAAAAAGGGAAAATAAAAGACGCTTCAAGGATTGATGCAAGCCTCGGCACCATCTTTAATATTGTATCAAGGGGTGGAAAACCAATTTTGATGACCCATATTGGAAGACCGAGGAATAAGAAAACCGGAAAGATAGACTGCGTGGCTGATAGATCAGTAAGTCCGATTGTTGCGTATTTAGAGAGAGAAAAAATTGCGGATAAAGATCGAGGTTCCAGGGTTTAGCATCGACCCTGAAATTGGGATAATCAATATTAATAGATCTATTTTGGCATCTATTTTACGGTTAAGGGAAGGTGCGATAGGGGCTATCTATCTTCCGAATATACGGTGGTTTCAAGGCGAACAGGCAGACGGACCAGAACGCAGCAGGCTTGCCAGGCAGTTAGCTAGCCTGGCAGGTATCTATGTAAATGATGCCTTTGGCTCATGGCGACCCCATGTGTCTACCTTTGATATTACAAAATATCTTCCTTCTTATGCGGGTTTTTTACTACAGGAGGAGATCAAAAACCTTAAAAAAGTTCTTAAACCCACCAGACCTTTTTTAGCGATAGTGGCTGGGACTAAATACGACACAAAGATAGATCCTGTGAAAGAATTATACAAAAGGGTAGATCATTTGATTTTAGGCGGAGTCATGTATAACACCTTTCTTTGTGCGAAATATGGCGTACACATTGGTGGCATTCCAAAAGAATATATTGATCTTGCTCAAGAGCTTGTCCAGTTAGATAGAAAAGAAGGTAAAATAGTAAAGCTTCCACTGCTTGTGGAATCCAAAAAACTCGGGGAAAGGAAAGAAAGAAAAACAAAAACCATAGCTGTCAAAAATTTCCGGAAAGG
>JAFDDS010000138.1 GCA_019310745.1 Deltaproteobacteria bacterium
CTCAATTGATACCAAACTACCTCCTTGCTGACGAATCAGATCTAATTGAATATCCCTCATCGATCTTTTTCCATTGAGTGTTATCATGAGTTTGTATAATTCAGGACTAATAAAGTTTCCTTTCTCAACCAGACCGAGCCTGTCCTGGATCATCACTATCATTCCTGCATCAGATTGGACTGGAAAAAAATCAAGATCCTCTCTTATTTTTAGCTTTTCGATATCCATTCTAAGCACCTAAAGTTATTATCCATTAATTCTCCACAGATCAAAAAACTTTACAGTTCCGGGTACATAGTACCTCTGAAAGATCAATATAACTGATAATCGCTGAGATTTTATAAAAATTCTTGACCAACTATTGTGTGTACCCTATTATCCTTTTGGTTTTATTTAAAAGCATACAATACAATTTTTACCATATCATGGATACTATATGAACTATAAAAAACTAAAGAGGAGGCTGAAAAAATCTTGGCACTCTTATGACTTCGAGAAAATAAAATCCCAATATGCCACTCTTTATAATATAAAACTTAAAGAAAAGAAGGATATCATCGGTATACAAAAAGCTGGCAGACTTGCAGTTGATATTCTCAATCATGTTGAGGAACATATAAAACCTGGAATTACAACCAATTATATCAACTCCCTTGTAAAAGAATTCACCAAGAAAAATAATGCCATATCTGCTCCTCTTAATTACAATGGCTTTCCCAAAAGTGTGTGTACCTCTATCAATAACGTGATCTGCCACGGAATACCCGATGACACTGTTTTGGAGGATGGTGATATTGTAAATGTTGATGTTACTCCTATATTGGGGGGATATTACGCAGATACTAATAAAACATTCTTTGTGGGATCTCCTGGTAAGGATGCTAAAAAGATAGTTTCTGTGGCCAGGGAATGTCTTCAACGTGCAATTCTTATGGTTAAACCAAAAAACAGGATTGGAGATATTGGGTATGCTATTCAGAGATATGCAGAAGGCCAAGGATGTTCAGTTGTAAGGGAATATGTGGGTCATGGTGTTGGATTTGAGTTTCATGAATCACCGCAAATTCCACACTTTGGCAAAAAAGGCCAGGGCATACCATTTGTTCCTGATATGGTATTTACAATAGAGCCAATGATAAATCTCGGAAAACACAATCTCCATGTTCTTTCTGATAATTGGACAGTTGTTACAGATGATGGGAGTCTTTCTGCACAATTTGAACAAACAATTCTGGTAACGAATAATGGCTTTGAGATTTTGACACCATTTGACTAATCAATAGCTTTGCACCTGCACCCCACGTATCGAAACAAGCACAAAATATAAACGAAACAATGACCCGTCAACTTACCAGGCGTGCGTGGATTCGCACCATCATCTATTCTGGCTTATTGACTGCCGGTGGTGTGAGATATGTTTGCCCTACAGAAATCACTCAGCTTTCAGAGTTGACTAACTCGTAAAAAGTCTTTTGCGAGCGATTTTGGCCACCTTTGGAAAACGATTCATGAAATGCTGAGAGTTAAAAATTCCAAACTGTTTGAGGCCTTCAGGCCGAGTTTTTGGAATTTAGCGAAGCATTTTATGAATCCCAAAATGGGCATCATGAGCAAGTAAAAGTACTTTTTGCGAGAACATCAGAGTTCATAGAAATAAAAACTCTGGCGTGATTATTTTGCCCATGCAAAATAGAACCTGAACATTATCTATGTCTCTTCCCACCGATCATCAGCTACTTTAAGCTCAATTGTTTTATGCTTCGCCTCTTCATCCGCAATCTTCTTTTCTTTAGGGCTAAGGTTTAAATAACAGGCACCACAGAGGCCAGTCCTATTAACACACATTTTCATCGTATTGCAGAGGACGCATGTTCTTTGTTGTACAGCCATGGCTATCCTTTTGGTGTCTTTCAGGATAGCAAAAATGCTGCCCTCTCCACTTCTGGCCTTTCGAACCTGCTCTAAGTGTACTATTTTATGATCATTGCCGATATTGTTCTTCATATGCTTCTTTCCGATCAGGTAAGTTCTATTTTTTATACCCATTTACGCATATGCACAGAGCTCTGATATCCTGTGAAGTTTTTTCTACTTGGCTGACCTTTATTATTGTATTTTACTCTCTTTCCCTGGAAATCAAAAGAAATATTTAAGAAAAAAGGGGAAGCTGCTTATTCCGTACCTTCTTTTTCCCTGTTTCCACCCTACCCCTCTTAATTAATTCTTCCTTAATATTGTTTAAAAATGGGGAAATAGGCAAATGGAAAGAATTACCAAAAAGATTTCTTTTTTTTGCATATGATAAACAAAGTGTTTTCTTAGCCCTTGTCATACCCACGTACAAGAGTCTTCTTTCCTCTTCAATGTCAGAGGCATCATTTGAAAAGAGTGTATACGGCAGAATACCATCCTCGCAGCCTATGATAAAAACGTGAGAAAATTCCAAACCCTTTGCTGCATGGATCGTCATGAGGGCAACCCGCTCGGTTGACGGATCGTAAGCATCAGAAGGGCTTCCTACCTGTAGCAATGAGAGAAATGAAGAGACGTCTGAACCATATTCCTTTGACAGCGACAGGAGTCTTTCAATAGCATCTTGGTGAGATACCATGATGTCAGGGAAAAAGAGTGTAATTATTTCGCTAAAATATTCCTCTATTGTGTGTATTTTCGCATTCCTTTTTATTTGCATAAGGGCGGATTCAGATAGCCCCTTTATCTTCTTGCCCTTGAGTCTTTGGCTCAATACACTGTAAGAGGGCATCATAATAAGACGGAGGATATCTATAATAGTCTTTACTGGCTCTTGATTGAAAAATGGCTCTTCTCCTACAAGCTGGTAGGGAATTCCATGATCATTCATTGCCTTAATAATATCTGTGGCCATCCTTGAAAGCCTAAACAAAATACCAAAGTCAGAAAAAGAGGTTGCCTCGCTTTCCTCGCTGCCATCGGTAATCTGGCTATCAAAAGAGAAAAATCTTACACCTCCCATCAGCTTTTCTATAGTTCTTGCCACAAACTCTGCTTCGCTTTTTTCAGTAGAGCACTCACGAATGTCAATTGATACACCCGCTTCTATCCCCTCTAATAGATTGCCTCCTTCCCGAGGCCTAACAACCTGGCTAGACGCCTCAAGAATTGTCTTTGAACATCGGTAGGATGTCGTAAGCCCATAGATTGCCGCACAAGGATAGTCATCCTTAAATTGTTTAATAAAGGCAATATCAGCCCCTCTGAAGCCATAGATGGCCTGATCAGGGTCACCAATAGCAAAAATATTAGAGTCCTTCTCAGGCGCAAGAAGTCTGATCAGGTTATATTGGGCAAAATTTATATCCTGATATTCATCAATGCATATCCACGGGTATCTGTCTTGCACCAACTCCCGTGTATCACTGCTGTCTTTAAGGAGTCTCACCGGACACACCACAAGATCATCAATATCAAAGGCATTTTCTTTCTTTAATCTGTCTTCATATGCAGCATAAAGAGGTGCAAGCTCTCCGTCCTCAAGGTCTGAAGGTGTGTGCATCCTGTTTTTTGCCAAGCGTATCTGTTCTGCAACCCTATGAATATCTCTGCGTTTGACGCCCAGAGATGACGTAAAAATATAGGCCTTTTCATCATCGCCAAAAATAGAAAACCCCGGGGACCTTCCAAAGTGACGCGCATGCTCTTTTAACAAGGACAAACCAAAGGAGTGAAATGTGCTGACTGTAATCTTTTTTAGTATGCTCGCATCATCCAAGCCACTTCTGATTCGCTTTTTCACCTCCTCTGCTGCCTTATTGGTAAAGGTAATAGCCAATATATTTTTAGGATCTACCCCCCATGATGTTATAAGGCGCATGATCCTCATTGTTAA
>JAFDDS010000139.1 GCA_019310745.1 Deltaproteobacteria bacterium
CAGTGTGCTTATTTATGTAGTCAAGCACCAGACGCAACGGCATGGAGGGAATTATATGTCCTCGATAATCAATAAAGGGTATATGGACCTGGCCCATCATTATTTTATTAGGGGAGAGATTTATGTGTCCCAGGGCATGACTGCTTTTTAATAGCTCATTAAATGGAGTAGTTAATTCTCTAACAGATCTGTGTTCTTTAATATTAATGTTATCTTTTTTTAATACACTGAGATTCAGAAATGATTCAGACGGAATGACTAACTCGGTTTGATATTTTCCAAATTCGCCCACAACCGGAAGGATTATGTTTCCACTTTTTTTCACTGTTTCAGATAACACTTTATCATTATCCAGGCGTTTTTCAATATCCTTCAACTCAGCAAGTATCCATGTATCTTTCTCTTCTTTAGCATAACTTGTTTCTCGTTTTATGATTTTACTGTAAAGCTTCTCTATTTCTTTCATGCCTGGGTTTTGCTCTTTTTCGCTAAAGATCATATCTATGCCAATAAACTTTGCCCCATTACTTTTTAAGATCTTGATCATATCAGCTATAATATGCCGTGGCCAGGGCCATTTCCCAAGCTTTCTAATGCTTTTATCATCGATATTTACTATGGCTACTTTGCTTTCGCTAGGGTTACGAGGTGTGTCGAGCCGCATTTCGATCTCGTATATGCGCTTTTCAAGTGACTCGAAAGGGGAGAAGCCCATAAAAGACAGGTACATACAAATAGCTATGACAAGTGACCCTATAAATAGATTTGTTCTTGAATCGTTTTTGTTCATGTAATTAAACGTTTAGGAGATGGCATGACGTAGTGAACATAAACTACCTTGCAACCCCGCTCAACTCCGACAGACTACGAGGTGTCAAAGCCACAATGTAACGCACCACGCTTCGGAGAATTAACCCTATGCCCGCCGTCTTTGTGGCGGGGTAGCGGAGTGGCCGACCTGTCCGCCTTTGGCGTATTGAAAATTTTTGATGGCACCTTTCTGACTTGTGCCATCCACATGGAGTGATGGAAAGGTTAAATAAAAGGAAATACACACAATATTCCATCATTCCAATTGCGACAAGAAGCTACGTGTATATTTTCGTTGCTTTACATTTTTTTGTTGATAGCCTGTGATTGAATGATTATATGTAATATGTACCTAATATATTTTTTAAAAACAATTTACGCAACTTAAAATTAATGGAAATCTATATCAAATTAATACCTATATGTCAAAGAAAAGCCTGATTTTTACTATTTTAATATTACATCAGTTCTTATTGAGTTGAAATAATGTGTAAATAATGATATATAAAATCAAGAATTTTCTTATTAACGTGTAACATGTAATAAGGCTATTACCCATTATGGATGCTGCATCAAATCAAGAGAAGAAAAAAACACAGAATGATAATTTCGTCTCCAAGCGTAAACTAGGAGAATTATTAATAGAATCAGGTCTTTTGACTATTGATAAACTCAAGGACGCCTTAGAGGCTCAGAAGAGTACTGGGAAAAGGTTAGGCGAGGCCTTAATTGACATGAAGATCATTTCAGAAGAGGAGATGGCCTTTTCTCTGGCTATGCAACTCAAGATTCCCTTCATTGATCTCATAGACTATTCCATCAAAAATGATATTATGGACTGTATACCTGAGGAGGTGTGTCAGAAATTTATATGCGTTCCTCTCTCTATGAAAAATAATATACTTGATGTTGCTATGGCTGATCCTCTTGATCTGCATATAATGAAAGATCTCCAGTTTATAACTGGTTACAATATCCAGCCTGCTATTTCTACACGAAGCCAGATAACGGATAAGCTTCAACGACACTACCACCCAGAAAGATCAATTAAGGATGTTGCTGATGACTTTGCTGATGATGCCGGCTTCATGGAGTTTCTCCCTGATGAAGAAAAGAAGATCGAGGAAGAAGCAAATTTTGAATCTTTCAAGGATTCACCGTTTATCAAAATGGTCGATCTTATCATCAGGAATGCCATTCAGAGCGGATCAAGTGATGTTCATATTGAGGCACAGGAAAATCATGTAAGAGTGAGAAATCGCATTGATGGCGTGCTAAAAGATTCTATAAAGCTTCCGAAATGGACGCAACCTATTATTATTTCGCGTATTAAGGTGTTGGCGGGTTTAAATATAGCAGAAAGGAGACTTCCACAGGATGGAAGGATAAAGGTAAAGGCAAGGAATGTAGCGGTAGATCTGAGAGTATCCACACTGCCTACGTATTATGGTGAAAAGGCAGTTATAAGAATCTTAAACAAAGAAGAAGCATTTCTCTCACTGAATCAGCTTGGATTAGGCCAGAAAAATCTGACGATACTAACGAATTTTATACGCCGACCCCAGGGTATGGTTTTGATTACAGGCCCTACAGGGAGTGGAAAAACCTCAACCCTGTATGCATGTATGCGGGAGATGAAGTCGGAAGAGGTAAATATCATTTCTGTTGAAGATCCTGTAGAATATGAGTTATATGGTGTCAACCAGGTACAGATAAACGAAAAGGTTGGCCTCTCATTCCCCTTTATTCTGCGATCGATTTTACGGCAAGATCCCAATGTGATTATGATAGGTGAGATACGGGATGAAGAGACGGCTGAGATAGCAGTTCAGGCCTCTATGACTGGACATTTAGTTATTTCAACTCTGCATACAAACGATGCCCCTGCGGCGGTTACGCGTCTGATAGATATAGGTATTCCACCATACCTTATTGCCTCTTCTTTGGTTGGAATTGCGGCACAGCGGCTGGTAAGAATCATATGTTCGGATTGCAAGGAGGAATACATACCCAATCAAGAGTCCCTGGCCAGGCTCAATCTAGATAAAAATGATCTTCCCTTTAAATTCTATAAAGGGGCAGGGTGCCCGAATTGCAACAATACTGGTTTTAAAGGGAGAACGGTTATTGAAGAGATAATGATTGTCGGTCCGAAAATACGAGAACTCATTCAATCCTCTGCAACAGCCGATACGTTGCGGGAAGCAGCAATGGCAATGGGAATGACCACCCTCGGGATGAGTGGAATGAAAAAGATAGAAAGGGGAGTTACAACCATAGAAGAGGTGCTGAAAGCGGTACACGAAAAGGAGGAATTGACAACCGTGTGCCCTCATTGTGGCAAAAATGTCAGTTTAGATTTTAAAGACTGTCCCTATTGCCAAAATCCCATAGTACCAACATGTAGTTCTTGCAAACGGATAGTGCAGCCAGATTGGGTTGTCTGTCCGTATTGCAGAAATACCTTAAAGCCTGAAACTTAATATCCCCTCGCAACCCATAAAGAGATTTATTTATTGACTATTCCTTTACCTTTTTTTACCTTAGCCTTAAAATAATAGCTGAAAAAATATATACACTGTTATTAGAAAAGGAATTGGCATGAAGTGTAAATATCATCCTAAAAGGCAGGCAGAACTTTTTTGTGCAAGCTGTAATGCCCCTCTCTGCAAGGAATGCGCTGAAGAGTCGAAATCTGGTGAATATTATTGTTTTCAGTGTGCCATGTTAAACTCTGTCTCTGAAGGTGGCACATCTATAAAAAATAAGCAGTATGAGGACACAGAGAAGAAAGCAGTAAAAAAGAAACAATGGGGACCTTTTCAGTATTTTGTCATTATTTCCTCTGTGTTGATATTGGTGATGTGGGGAGTGATTATCTTTGGTGGTCAGCCTGCACCTAAGGGGACAGCTGATTTTGCGAAAAAGGGGAGGGTGCTTCTCTTTATGGTTGATGGAGCTATCAAGCGTTATGCACATTATCAAGGAAATAAATACCCTGAAAAACTCTCCAATCTTGTTCCTAAATATATTTCATTAAGAAAGGATCAACTTT